>DASYYR010000037.1:0-24742 GCA_035933575.1 Candidatus Acidiferrales bacterium
ACGTGTCGACCTGCGTTCTTTTTGAGCCAAGAGCCACCTTCCGCTTAAACAATATCGACAAGCATAGAGGTGGGCAGGCCCACACTCAATAGATAACAAGCACCATTTTGCAGGAGATTCTTCTGGTACGAAAGTACTGGACTGTGAACCCATGGCAAAATCAGGACTTACGGTAGGCTTCCAAAATGTCGTCGACAGACAGAATCCCTTCCAGCTTTTCTAGATTTGCGCGATTGACCACCGGAACGACCGGCCAATTCCCCATCAGCCGCAGCGCTTCATCCAATGGTTGATCCGGATAAAGCTGGGGCAAAGGTCCGCGTCCAGGCGCTTCGTTTGTTGACACGCCCGCCGATTCAGCCACTGCTTGCTGGCGAATTTCTTCCTGGGAAATGGCTCGCCAGCCATCCGCGTTCCGCCACACCAGGAATTGCGATGACTTCGACGCTTCCGCCTCGCGAAGCAGTTCGGCGGAATCGCCATCACTCAAGACGATTCCCGCCCCAGGCCGCATCGCGTCTTCCACGCGCAACGCCGTATGCTCGCGCATCTCTTCAATCGACGGCAGAAAGAACCCGTCCTGCCGCGCCAAAAAATCGAATAACGCCACTTGTTGATACCGCCGGGAAATGAAATACGCGATCATATTGGCGATGATCGCGGGCACGATGATGGAGTAATTCCCGCTCACCTCAAGGACCATGAACACCGACGTAATCGGCACGCGCAGAAACCCCGCGAAAAACGTCCCCATCCCCACCAGCGCAAATGCGGCCACCGACTGTGCCGGACGATGAACCAGCAAATGCTCCACGCCTCCTACCGCGCCTCCGAGCATGGCTCCGATGAAAAGAACGGGCGCGAACATTCCTCCTGGCGTGCCGCTGACGAATGAGATCCCGGTCGCTAGAATCTTGAACAGCCCCAAGAGTAAAAGCATTTTCCACAAAAATTGATCGTGCAAGGCCTGGTCAATAATTGGATAGCCGCTTCCCATCACCTGCGGCAGCCATATACCAATAATGCCAATCAGCAAGCCCGCCGCAGCGGGCTGAATGTATTGCGTCCATCGGGGCAATTGCTTCAGGCGCGGGCGAAAGTACGCGATGAATTTCAGAAATGCCAGCGAAGCAACGCCGCTGACGACTCCCAGCACCGCATACCCGATCAGTTCAACCGGGCTGCGAAACTCCATTGCGGGGACGCGAAACATCGGAGCGCTTCCCAGAAAATTGCGCATCACCACGACGCTCGAAATCGCCGCCAGGATTACCGCGCCCAGCACTCCGCCGCTCCAGGTGCCAATAATCTCCTCGATCACAAAAATCACCGCCGAAATCGGCGCGTTAAACGCCGCCGCCAGCCCCGCCGCTGCTCCGATCGGCGCGATCAGACGCTGCTTTTCGCGGGAGAGCTTCAAACTGCGTCCCAGCGCCGACGCAATCCCGGCGCCCATTTGCAGCGAGGGATCTTCGGGACCCAACGATTGCCCACTCCCAATCGCCAGTGCGCACGTAATGAATTTCCCGATCACTGTGCGAAAAGGCACGTACCCGTCGAAAATAAAAACCGCCGCCTTCGTTTGATTGACGCCGCTGCCTCGTGATCGCTTGAAAACGAACATCACCAAGAGCGCTACGGCAATGCCACCCAGTGTCGGCGCCAGCAGCACGCGCAAGCGCGAGGGCTCCATCGAGGAGCCCAGCAGGTGAAATCGCGTCCATTCAATCGCTATGCGGAAGCAAACGACAGTCAAGCCGGAAACAATCCCGATAATAACGGCCAGCAAAAGAAATAACTGGCCTTCGCGCAGAGTCAGCGTCTTGCGCCGCCAGACGCTCCACAGCCGTACGAAACGGTTCGCCCCCCGCGCCGCGGAATCCGCCGGCACTGGCGCGACAGCCGCTTCGTTCGCGGCGTTCATCGTTCTCCGCCCCTATGAAATTTGCCGATTAAAGTCAGCGCCTCGTCCATTCCTTGCGGCGCTCCGCATTCTTTCGTGACCACATCTTCCGCCACGAAAACTAAATTCATCGCCACGTCTATTTGGCCGGGATGTCGTCTTAGGTTTTCATCCGTTAATTGCGGTTCCAGCGCTTTCGCCTGTATGCCCAGCGTTACCAACTCTGATTGCGGCGGGCCCTTCGCGAAAAGATCGATGCCGCTGCTTTTCGCGCAGGACTGTAAGCGCCCAAATGCTTGCTCGAAATCTCGGCGTGCGCGGTTCCGACGGTCAGCCTCGCTCAGTCCTAGCGCATACGGGTCGACGGACGTGACCATCCGTGAAATATCAAGAGCATCGGAAACGTCGGCATCTTTGTTGCCCAGACGACGCGCACGATCCAGGTAGCGCTCGGCCTGTTGAAATTCGCCCATTTGATAGGCCGCCAGTCCAGCGCCCCGCAACGCATCCGCGGGTGCACGAGCAGCCGTCAATGCACCACGGAACTCGGATAGCGCGCGGTTCGCATCCCCAATTCTCAGAAAAAGTTCGCCTGTTTGAGCATGCAAGGATGCCCCATTGCGTTCCGGAATTTCCGAAGCCAGAGCAATCAACTCGGCTTCTGCCATGGATGTGTCCCCGCGCGCAATTAGAAAACGGCAAAGTTCAAGCCGGGCGTTCAACCGGTTCGCTTCGGCCTCGCTGGGCCAAACCCCATATACCGCACCATGGTAGTAGCGCACAGCGTCCGCTTCAGAACCGGCGCCAGCCGAGATTCTGGCAAGTGCAAGATTAATCGGAGCATCGGAGGGCGCGTGCGCTTGCAATTCGAGCAAGTAGGCCCGAGCTTCGCTGTTGCGTCCCTCGGCGGCCAGAGCTTGCGCAAGCTGAAACTGAATTTGAGTGTCGTCGGGACTGTACACCAGTGCCGTGTGAAAATCGGCTAGCGCCTCGGCGGCGTTTCCTGATTTCAATTGTTGCTTGCCTGCTTCGAACCATTGCCTGCCGAGCGCGCCCAATTTTTGATGATAATCACGCGTAATAAATCCGGTAAGAAAAAACAGAACGATAACGATTGCGGCCGTCACCGATAGCACAATCTCCCGGGAGTGAAGGAGCACGAAAAACCCGTTGTCGCAACGCGGGCACTCGCTCGCACCTGCGGGAAAAGGATTGCCGCATTGCGGACACGTTTGCAGATTATCCTCTCTAGCCATCGCGCACATTCGATTCTAGGATATCGCGGAGTGAGCCCGCGTGACAGTCAATCAGTGAAGCGAATCGCGGGGTGTATGGAATGGCTAGCGTCGATTTTTGCCTCTCGACTTCGAGGCCCTGCGGCTTTCCCCGCCGGGATTTCGTCCATCGCAGATCGCTGATTAAGAAACGGTCAAAATTGACGGGGTGAAACGGGGGAAAGCAAAACGTCGGATTCGTCTCCCTCAGGCCTGGTCGATCAGCCGGTGGTGAATCGCATATAGCGCGAGTTCCAGGCGATCCGAAACACCAAGCTTATCGAAAATATTGTGCAGGTGATTCTTGACGGTCTGCTCGCTGATAAAAAGCTTCTCGCCGATTTCGCGGTTTCGGAATCCCTGCGCGACAAGCTGAACAATTTCTTTTTCGCGGTCGCTGAGCAGCGGCTTATCACGTCGTTGCCCCGTCTCGGCCGAGCGTTTGAAGGCATCAATCACTTCGGCAGTCATGCGATTATCCAGCCAGATTTCGCCGTCGTGAACTTTCTTGATGCTCTTGAGCAGCAGATCGCTGGCCGACTGCTTCAACACGACTCCGCGGGCGCCCAGGCGCATGGCGCGAACAACGTCCCGGTCGTCTTCGGCCGCCGTCAACACAATCACGCGCGTCGTTACGGAATCGAAATTGATCTCTTCCAGCACTCCCAGCCCGTCCTTCTCCGGCATCCGCAGATCCAGCAGCAGAATGTCAGGCTTGAGTTTTGCGAGCATGCGCACGCATTCGTTCCCGTTCGAGGCTTCACCGACAATCGTCACTTCGTCGGTGCCCTCAAACAGTTTGCGCAGACCATCGCGAAAAATAGCATGGTCGTCTGCAACCAGAACGCGCACAGGCGTTTTGTTCTTTGTCATTTCAGTTCAAAGGGATTTCAATTGTTAGACGCGCACCATGCCCCGGGTTTGATTCCACCGTCAGGACACCCCCCACGGTACGGGTCCGTTCTTTAATTGAGATCGGACCCAGGCGCAAACGGTCTAGCTCTTCGCTCTCAAATTTCCCCGCAAAGCTGAACCCCTGCCCGTTATCATCGACGACGAGGAAGATTTTCGTATCGTCTTGCCATAGTTTTACCACGACGTGGCTCGCCCGCGCATGCTTTTTTATATTATTGAGTGACTCACGATATATCTGGAATACCTCCCGGCAGATCCTGTCCGGCGCCCGAAGGTCGTTTTCCTCCAGGAAAAGGTCCACCACCATTCCCGACTCGTCGTGACACCGTTCCGCGAAACTATGCATCATTTCCCGCAGATCCGCGCTTTCCACGCGCAACGGACGAAGGTCCTTTACCATCTGCCGCAAATCGTCGCCTTCTTCCCTTACCGTTCTTTCCAGCGATTCCAGATCGCTTCCCACCTGTTCGGGAGCCTGCGGCAGTTTGCGGCGCAGAACGCCGAATTGAATATTCAAGCTGAGCAGTGTTTGCAAAATTCCGTCATGGAGATCGCGTGAAATGCGGCTCCGCTCTGCCTCCACTGCCCGTGCGCGGAGACTTCGCAATAGGAACACATTCTCCAACGGAACGTTCAAATGCCGCACAATCCGTTCCAACCAGCGGAGATCGCGAGGCGCAAATGGACGCCGCGGGTTCACCAAAATCATCCGCCCGGTAGGATGGCCGGAGGAAAGAGTGGTTACGGCCATCACACGATTCGCAGCCAACTCTTGCCGAGCTGCTGCGGGCGGCACTTCCATTGCCTTCGCCACCGCATCGGTTTCCCGCTGCCACCCAAATCCCTGACCGCTCCCTTCGAGCGAATTCCAACACACGCTGTGCGAAAGATCTTCCGCCAGAAAAGCGCCCGCGCGGGTAAGCGCCAGCGTTTCCGGCGGGAAGGCGTGACGCCTGTCTTGCTCGCCTCTCCACACGAACAGCCGCTCAATCTCCTCATCGCAAATCACCAGCAACGCGCGTTCGCAATCGAATTCCCGCGCCAGTTCACTCAGCACCAGCCGAACCGATTCCGCGAGTCCCTTCTCCACTCGAATCATGCTGAGCAACGATTCGATGAACCGATCCTCGCCCAGCAGCGTCCGCTCGCGCATTCCCAGCCACGCCACGCACAGCCCCGCCAGATAAGTCCCCACTGCGAAGCCGAGCCAGTGGAATATTCCCTGCTCGCCAGCCCACGAAAACCAACCTGCGCGAATCGCCACTGCCACCGCGGCGCCCGCGCTCACAAACGCAGCGTCCGTCGCGAACAAATTGCTCGAAAGCGGTTGATGCAACGATTTGCCGCTGCCCGTTCGCCCCAGCGCCGCCATCGCGAAAATTGCGAAAAGATAAAACAGCCAGAAAGCAGCCAGCGAGGGAGTCAGCGCGACGAACCCAACCAGAACCAGAGCGTCAATTTCCGGAGGAAAAAAAATCCGCTCGAAGCGCGACCAGCGCTCAACGGCCAAAAGGATCAGCGCAACTCCAAGATATCCGCCGAGAAGAATCGTCGCGACTCCCGTCGCACCGCCCGGCGCGCTTTCCTTCAGCGCCAGCAACGCCAGCAGCAACGCCACCGGACGCGCCGAACTCACTATCCTCTCAAGCTGCCGCTTGCCGCCAGCCTCCGCCGCCATCGTCTCTGCGCTTCCTCTTGCAAGGCCGGATCAGTGGATTCCCTACAGGCAACCTGAATCCTCCACCACCTTGCCTCTGCCCCTCGACGCCACTCCTCTGCCCTTCCTACAAGTTTAGCAAGCTCGCCCCCCTCCTCCCGCTTTCGCCTCTACTCCCGTGCCTACCAGTAACCGAGCCCGCCGTCGCCATAGTCGCCAAGTGCATCGGGTTGATTCCGTTTCCGTGAATCTCTTTCCCGCTTCTCCGCCGTCTTTCTGTAACGGCGGCCTCTTAATTTGAGCGACGCCAAAGGGCCACGCGCCGGCATGATTGCTGGCCGGTTGCCTCCTTCTAGCTTCTACCTTCCAGCCTCCAGAATGTTGCACCTCACCGCTTCCCGGTGTAGAGTCCCGGTCCAACGGCGGGGGGTATCGCTTGGCCAGCCAGACCCGGATCGAACAAGTCGAGCGAAGCCCACAAATTCAGCACTGGAATCTCGCCACTCGCATCGCCTTCCGCTTCTGCTTCGTCTATTTGGGAATTTACTGTCTCACGACGCAAGTTTTCGGCGGCCTGGTTCTCCCCAATCTCGCTTTCAACTCCACCTTTCCAGACCCTGGCACGCTGTGGCCGATGCGCCAGATCATCTTTTGGACCGCTCGGCATCTTTTCCACGTCACGTCCTCGCTGGTTTACGGGGACGCCGGCAGCGGCGACAAAATCTACGACTGGACGCAACTATTCTGCATCTTGATCTTCGCCGTGTTTGCCACCGTCATCTGGTCCGTCCTGGATCGTCGACGCCAAAGCTACATCATGCTGCACAAATGGTTTCGACTTTTCATTCGCTTTGCGCTGGCGTCCGAGATGCTTCTATACGCCATGTACAAAGTCATTCCGCTGCAGATGCCTTTCCCAGTTCTCTCCTTATTAGTGGAGCCATTCGGCCATCTTTCGCCCATGGGCGTTCTCTGGGCGTCTATCGGCGCTGCCCCAGCATATGAAATCTTCGCCGGGTCCGCGGAAATGCTCGGCGGCCTTCTGCTACTCGTCCCGTATACGACGACGCTCGGCGCGCTGATTTGCCTCGCCGACTTGACCAATGTCTTCACGCTCAATATGACCTACGATGTTCCCGTAAAGCTCTTTTCGTTTCATCTACTCCTAATGGCACTGTTCCTGCTCGCGCCCGATCTTCCGCGTTTGGCTAACCTCTTCTTCCGAAATCGCGCTGCCGGACCCTCCACTCAGCCTCAGCTTTTTCGCACCCGTCGCGCTAATCGCGGCGCGCTGGCAGCGCAGATCATCTTCGGTATCTATCTCTTGGGGATGCTTACTTACTCCGGATTGGGCGCTCGGTACGTTTACGGCGACAGGGCACCCAAGCCCAAACTTTACGGCATTTGGGACGTCAGCCAGATGTCCATCGACGGCAAAGTCCGCTCGCCTCTGCTCAACGACTACGGCCGCTGGCGCCGCGTCATCTTTGAGGCCCCCGATAACTCGTTCCTACTCTTCCAACACATGGATGATTCGTTCGGCGGGTACCTTGCATCGATCAATTCCCAAAACAAAACCATCACACTCGCCAAGAGCAGCGACAAGAAATGGAAAGCCCTTTTTACCTACCAGCGGCCAACTCAAGATCAACTGATCCTCGACGGCGAAATGGACAACCACAAAATCCACATACAGCTCCAGCTGTTTGACACCAAGAAATTCCGGCTCATCAGCCGCGGCTTCCACTGGATTCAAGAGTATCCCTACAACCGTTGAACGCCTTCGCGTCCCGCCGCAGACTCAGCCTAACACCTCACTCCTGCAACGCTGCCAGTGCTTACCAGTAACGCGGGGAAGCAAGGAACCATGTGTCCAGATTTCCAGTTGTGGATTTGACACGAGGGGGATAATCGTCTTAGCAAAAGAAAGCGAGTTCGGCGGCAGGGGATCCGGACTCGCATGTCAATCGGCAAAAAGGGCGATTTGCCAGAACGTTTCACGCAAACAGAAGTCAGTCGCATTGTGGGCATCGAGCCAAGCCGTTTGCGCTACTGGCACAGGCTTCGCCTCGTCGTCCCTCAGGCTCGCTGGGGCGAGCGCTTTTACAGTTTCCGCGATCTTGTAGCTCTGCATTCCATAAAAGCAATCACTCAACGGCGAATTCCCGCGAAATCCGTCTGCCGCGCCGTCGCCCTTTTGCGCCAGGAACGCGGTGAGGACGCAACGCCGATTGGCGAATTGCAGTTATTCCCAAGCGGCCGGCAGATCGCGGCAATTCCTCCAGGAACGGAAAGCCACGCTATCGAGCCGTTAACTGGACAGCTTCTTCTTCCTTACCACGTGTTTGCGAGCGGCGCAAATCTTTGCCAGATGGATTCTCGAACCGCCGAAGATTTGTTTGAGCAGGCGCTGAAATCGGAAGCTCATCCCGAAAAACTCGAAGAGGCCATGCGCCTCTACTGCCGCGTGATTGAATTGCAGCCGGAATGGTCCGAGCCGCATATCAATTTAGGCTGCCTTTTCTTCCAAGTCGGCGAATTGGAAAATGCTCGTAATTCTTTTTCCACTGCGCTTGCCCTTGATCCGCGCAACGCTGTTTGCCATTTCAATCTCGGTTGCATTCTGGACGAAATCGGCGAGTTCGAAAAAGCCGTCGAGCATTTGTCGCGCGCCATCGAAATCGAGCCCGGCCACGCCGATGCGCATTTCAATCTCGCTTCTGCCTACGAAAAACACGGCGACAAGCAACTCGCGCTGCAGCACTGGATACTCTATCTTCAGCATCAGTCGAACGGACCGTGGGCAGACTATGCGCGCTCGCGACTTAACAAGACGCGTTCACCCCAAGCCGCAGCCATCCTCATTCCCTTCCGTCCGAAGAATCACAACTGAACGTCGCCGCCTGAACATGTTTTCATCTTTCCATCGCGAGTGTATCCACTCGATCGAGAAACTTCCAGCGAGCGGCGATTGGTGCGGTCTTTTACCGTCCGCACCCGTGTGTTATCATTGCTCCCACGCTGGTGAGCGTAGCTCAGCTGGTAGAGCATCGGTCTGTGGCACCGAGGGTCGCGGGTTCAAATCCCGTCGCTCACCCCAATTTCTCCGAATCAAATCGGCGCCTGGATTGCAAGATAGTTTCGTAAAACCCCGGCGTCCTCGGTATTGCCGCCACCGAAGCGGTCCGTCAAAAAAATTTCTCCTCAGAAAATCGCGCCGCTCCGTGTAACATTCCGGTGCTCCCCGCGTATGCAAAGTAGCAGAGGCGCCTGATGATTGAAGCGGTCAAGTTGTGCAAGAATTTCAAAGACAAAAAGCGCGGCGACATCCATGCCGTCGACAGCGTCAGCTTCTCTTGCAAGCCCGGCGAAATTTACGGCTTGCTCGGCGCGAATGGCGCGGGCAAGACGACGACTCTGCGTATTCTCGCCACCATTCTTGCGCCGTCGTCAGGCACAGCTAACGTCGCGGGCTTCGACGTTGTTCGCGAGCCGCAAAAGGTCCGCGCTCACGTCGGCTTCCTTTCAACGGCCACCGCTCTTTACGACCGCCTCACCGCCGCGGAAACCGTCGAATATTTCGGCCAGCTTTTCAGCCTCGACTCGGCCACCATCCAGCGCCGCACCAACGAATTATTCAAAGCCCTCGACATGGACGAATTTCGCGACCGCCGCTGCGCCAAGCTCTCGACCGGAATGAAGCAGAAAGTTTCCATCGCGCGCACGCTCATCCACGACCCGCCAGTGATGATTTTCGACGAGCCTACCAACGGCCTCGACGTGATGGCCGCGCGCTCCATCACCGATTTCATTCGTCAGTGCCGCGACCGCAGCAAGACCGTCATTTTTTCGACGCATGTCATGACCGAAGTCGAGAAACTCTGCGACCGCATCGGCATCATTCATGCCGGCAAAATGCGTACCGAAGGCACCCTCGAACAGTTGCGCCAGAATTACCGCAAAGACAGCCTGGAAGAAATTTTTGTCGAAGTCTCGGGAGACGCACGATGAGCCTGCGCAATTCCCTGATCGTTTACCGCAAAGAGTTGCGCGACATGCTCCGCGACAAACGCACTATCCGCTCCATGGTCATCATTCCCGTCATCGCTTTCCCTCTGCTCTTCTGGGGCATCGGCAAGGTTATGACCAGCGTGATGGGGGAGGCGGCGACTGAGATCGCTCCCATCATGGTGCACGGAGGGACGGATTCGCCGAAGGTTCTCGCTGCTCTCCGCAAAGTTCCCGGCATTAGGGTTCTGCCTTATCGGGACGACGCAAAGCAGGAGGTCTCCGACAAAAAAATCCGCGCTCTCATCGAACTGCCCGATGATATCGACACCATAGCGACGGGTTCCCAGTCCAAGCAAGTTTCCATCGGCTATTACGAAAATGATGTTAAGTCGGAAATGACCAAGGACAAATTGCAGAAATTCTTCGACGATTACCGCAATGGCGTCGCTCGCGCCGCGCTCGTTGCCCGCGGCATGTCTCCGAACATTCTCGAGCCGTTCAAAGTCCAGGCCGATAACGTCGCGCCACCGGCGAAGGTCAGCGCCGCCATTTTCGGCGGATGGATTCCCTACCTCATCATCATTTTCTCGTTCACTGGCGCAATGTACCCGGCAATGGATCTCACCGCCGGCGAAAAAGAACGCGGTACCCTGGAGACAATTCTGTCCAGCCCCGTCTCTCGCACCGACCTCGTCATCGGGAAATTCCTGATGGTAATGACGGCGTCCGTTGTCACCGCCGTCCTGTCGCTGGCCTCGGTGGGATTCGCAGGCCGTCACATGATGAGCGGAGCGCAGCAGCACACCATGAATCTTTCCATCAGTCCCAGCACCGTCGTCGCCGTAGCAGTGATGCTGCTGCCTCTCACGGTGCTCTTCGCCTCGATGCTCTTGGCCGTCGCGCTCCTCGCGAAAAGTTATCGCGAGGCGCAAACCTACGTGTCACCTCTCGTTTTTGTTGCCATCGCCCCCGCAATCATTGGCGCGCTCCCTGGCGTCGAGTTGAATTGGAAGACGGCGCTGGTTCCCATTCTCAACACCAGCCTGGTCAGCAAGGAAGTCATCGGCGGCACGTATCACTGGACAACCATGCTCATGGTTTTCGGCATGACGTGCGTTTATGCAGCCATCGCTCTTGGCGCGGCCATCTATATGTTCAATCGCGAAGACGTCCTGTTCCGCACTTAGCTGCATCCATTCGCGCGGCAAATTGCGTACTGTGCTGTGGGATCTAGCGCGCTCCCTGTGAACGAAACACTCCGTGCTAGAATCGCTGGCGCAATGGCCGACGGCCCGCTCATCAACGTCCGCGAACTCTCGAAGGACTTCCGCACCTTTCGCCGCCGAGAAGGCGTCTGGGGCTCGATCCAAAATCTTTTCGTCCGCGACTATTTGACCGTCAACGCCGTCGACAAAGTCAGCTTCGAAATCGCGCGCGGCGAAATGGTCGGCTACATCGGCCCCAACGGCGCCGGCAAATCCACCAGCATCAAGATGCTCACCGGAATTCTCATGCCCACTTCCGGCGAAGCGCGCGTCAACGGCTTCCTTCCCTACAAACAGCGCCGCCAATACGTGAAGACTATCGGCGTCGTTTTCGGCCAGCGCACGCAACTCTGGTGGGACATCGCCGTCGTCGAATCCTTCAAGCTCCTGCGCCGCATTTACGAAGTCTCCGAGCGCGACTTCCGCGAGCGCATGGAGAAATTCAATCAGATTCTCGGCATTCAGGATTATTTGTACACGCCCGTGCGCAAACTTTCTCTCGGCGAGCGCATGCGTTGCGATCTGGCCGCCGCGCTGCTCCACAATCCTCCGCTGCTTTTTTTGGACGAACCGACCATCGGCCTCGACGTCGTCGCGAAAGATCAGATTCGCAAATTCCTACGCGCCATCAATCGCGAATTCCAAACCACCGTGCTGCTGACCACGCACGACCTCGACGACATCGAAGAGCTTTGCCGCCGCATCATGATCATCGACCATGGCCGCTTGCTCTACGACGGCCCGCTTGATCTTCTGAAGCAAAAATTGCTGCGCACCAAGCAGATTAAATTCGCGGTGAAGGATTCCGAGCAGCTCGCTCGCGTGCAATCGATCGCCCGAGACGGCCTCGATCTCGAACAGGTCGACCAGCTCACTTATCGCATTCGCTTCGACCGTGTGAAAGTTTCCACTTCGGATTTGATTCGCCAGATTCTCAACACCGTTGAAGTTCGCGACTTGCTCATCGAAGACGAACCAATCGAGGAGGTCGTCAAGCGCATCTACGCCGGCGAAGCCCTCCACGAAGTCGCCCTCTAGCCCCCTGTGCGCGAGATGACTTTCGCGGAGCACGGCTTCACAGTTTGTAAGGGAGGTCTTTTCTTTGTCACCCCGAGCCACTATGCGGCGAGGGATCTGCACTGGGAAACAAATGAAACCGACTCCTGAAAAATCGACTTTTCACATGACGCCCGAGGAATTCCGCCGCCATGGCAAAGCCGTCGTGGATTGGATTGCGGATTATTACGAACATGTCGAATCGCTTCCTGTAATGTCGACAGTGAAGCCTGGACAAGTCCGCGCGTCGCTTCCGAAAAGCGCGCCACAAACAGGCGAGCCATTCGAAATCATGTTGAAAGATGTCGAGAATCTGATTCTTCCCGGCATCACCCACTGGCAATCACCGAATTTCTTTGCATTTTTTCCGTCGAACACTTCTTTCCCTTCCATCATGGGCGAAATGCTTTCTGCCGGGCTCGGCGTCCAAGGAATGCTCTGGGCCACCAGCCCAGCCTGCACCGAACTCGAAACCCACGTCCTCGACTGGCTCGTCGACATGCTCGCGCTCCCGAAAAGTTTTTCCTCCGCAACCAACGGAGGCGGCGTGATTCAGGACACGGCGTCAAATTCCTCTCTCTGCGCTCTGCTCGCAGCGCGCGAACGCGCCACAAACTTCGCCTCAAACGAACGCGGCTGCGACGGCCGCCTTGTCGCCTACACGTCCTCGCAAGCGCACTCGTCCATCGAAAAAGCCGTGAAAATCGCCGGCCTGGGCCGGGAAAATTTGCGTCTTATCGAAGTCGACGAAAATTTCGCTACGCGCCCCGCCGCCCTCGCCTTGCAAATCAAGAACGACCTCGCCGCAGGCCGTACGCCATGTTTTGTCTCCGCCACCGTCGGCACCACGTCCTCGAACGCCATGGACCCCGTGCGCGCCATCGGCGAAATCTGCCGCGAACACAAAATCTGGCTGCACGTTGACGCCGCGATGTCAGGAACAGCCGCGCTCTGCCCGGAATTTCGTTGGATTCACGACGGACTCGAACTCGCTGACAGTTATTGCTTCAATCCCCACAAATGGATGTTCACGAATTTCGATTGCGATTGCTTCTACGTAGCCGATCGCAAAGCGCTCATCAACACCATGAGCGTCCTTCCCGAATATCTGCGCAATCAAGCCACGGAATCCGGCGCGGTCATCGATTATCGCGACTGGCACGTCCCGCTCGGCCGCCGCTTCCGCGCTTTGAAGTTATGGTTTGTGATCCGTCATTACGGCGTCGAAGGTTTGCAGCATCACGTCCGCCGCCACGTGGAACTCGCGCAGCAATTCGCTTCCTGGGTCCGCGAAGACAATCGCTTCGAACTCGCCGCGCCCGCGCCGCTAAATCTCGTCTGCTTCCGCCATCGCGCCGGCGACACCGTCAACCAATCCCTCCTGGATCGTCTCAACCAGAGCGGCGATTTGTATTTGACGCACACGAAACTCGATGGCAAGTTCACGCTGCGCCTGAGCATCGGCCAAACCACTACCGAGTTGCCCCACGTCCAGCGCGCCTGGCGCCTCATCCGCGAACAAGCCTCCGCGCTAGCATAGCAAGCCACGAACTTTCGTACGCCCAAGGGGTGACGGTGCTACCGTTTCACATATCTCTACAGTTTATGGGAACGCTATTCACTGTTTGCCGAGCCCTCTGAGCACGCTGTCATGATTCAATAGTTTGCATTTTGTGTAAGTTAAATTCCACTTGTCGAATGGTTCCAATTTTGGTACACAGAGTGCACAGAAATCGGTACTGACTTGGGGTGAGGGGCTCGTAGCGGTAGTTGCCTCGTTTCTGACCGTTGAGGCGCGCTGACAATCGTCGGCTTGCCTGAACGGTCGCACGCGCAAGGGTTCTGTGCGTTCGCACCGGCAAAAAAGGCAAAGTAGCTGTTAAATGGAGGCCAGGATGAAAAAGCTGTTCGCAGTATTATCTTTGCTCGCTCTTGCTATCGGAATTTGCTGTGGAAACGCATTTGCGCAGGCCACAGCCAGCGCATCGCTGACCGGTACGATCACGGACCAGTCGCAGGCCGTGGTCGCCAACTCGCAGATCACTTTGACAAACAAGGATACCGGTGCTGTGCGTACAGCCCAGTCCAACAGCGAAGGTTTGTATCGCTTTGACTTGCTGCCCGCTGGCAACTACGAGCTTAAGATTTAGTCTGGCGGGCTTTAAGACCATCACCGTCGCCTCCACGCAATTGATCGTGGGTCAGACGTCAACCCTGAATTTTACCCTCGAGCCAGGTTCTGTCTCCCAGACCGTCACCGTCACCGAACAAGCCCCGCTGGTCGACGTCACCAAAACCAGCGTCGGCATGAACATCACGCCAGAGCAAATCCAGAACATGCCTCTGAACGGACGAGACTTTGGCAACCTCGCTTATTTGGCGCCCGGTGCACGTCCTGTCAACTCTTATGACCCGACCAAAAATCGCGTCGCCGTCATAGCCGTCAATGGCTCGAACGGCCGCAACGTCAACGTCACCGTGAACGGCATCGACGACAAGGACAACACTGTCGGCGGTCCCGTAATGCAGTTGCCTCTTTCCGCCGTTCAAGAATTCGACATTTCCACGCAGCGTTTCTCTGCCGCCAACGGCCGCAGCGAAGGTGCCGCCATCAATGTCATCACCAAGGCCGGCTCCAACAAATTCCACGGCGGCGGCTACCTCTTCGACACGCAGACTGCGCTGAACCATAACGATTATTTCACCGAACAGACCCCGGGCTCTTCGACGCCTCAATTCGAGCGCCAGCAGTTCGGCGGCGACATCGGCGGCCCAATCCGAAAGGACAAGGATTTCTTCTTCTTCGCCCTTGAGCGCCAGCGCGAACATACCGCCGATCCCATCGCGGCGTTTGCGCTGCAAAGCCTGACGCTCGCCGAGCCTATCGGCGCCCAGCCAGCCGCCGTCATCCCCACGCCGTATTTTGACTGGCGTTACACGGGCCGCCTGGACCATCGGTTCAATGATAAGGAGTCGATGTTTTTTACTTACAACGCCCAGAACAACACTGGTCTCAATGATCAGTCGGGCAACTCCAACGACCTAACCGCCGGGAACTTCACTACGAATCACCTGATCCTTTCCAGTCTGTCGCTGAACTCTGTTCTGTCTCCTACTATCGTCAACGACGCGACCGCCGGCTATCAGTATTGGAACAACGTGATTGGTACCAACAAGTTCTCGCCCTTCACAGTCAACTTCCCCGAAGGCAGCACCTTTGGCACCAACGGCAACGTGCCGCAACAGTCCATCCAGAAGAAGTGGCAATTCAAAGACGACATTTCTATCACCCACGGCGTTCACACTTTCCACACAGGAGTGGACTTCGTCTGGGAACCAGTACTGGGCGGCTTGTTCGAATTCACACCAGTGCCGACGCTGACTTTCCTTGACAACCCGTCAGTCATCGTGTCCAACAGCAACGGGCTTTATCCCAATGGTTTCGCCACTGCCGGGGCCGTCAGCGCGATGACCGGCGCATCCGGCGATCCTGATTTTTTCTTGGCTTCAAAGATGTTCGGCGTTTACTTCCAGGATGACTGGAAGATCCGCTCAGGCCTCACCCTCAATCTCGGTTTGCGCTGGGACAAGGACATAGGCCTTTATGCCAGCAGCCAAATCCCCAACAACCGCACCTATCAGGAATTGAAGGCCATTGGCAGCCCACTGGCCTCTAAAATTCCACAGGATGACAATCGCGGCATCAGCCCGCGCATTGGTTTTGCTTGGGACGTCACTGGCACAGGCAAGCACATCCTGCGCGGCGGATACGGCCTGTATTTCGGCCAAACGTTTATCAATATTCCGCTGTTCATGATGCAGCAAGCGAATCCCACTATCTTCGCCACCACATATTCGATCACCGCCAACGGCCCAGGAACGAGTTGCAATCCGGCAGTTTGCGACGTTCCAGGAACGAGCATCCCCCTGTCCAGTTGGCGTTTTGGCGTCGATCCGCTGCCCACTTCGCCGCCACCGCCGACTCAATTGCCGGCAGGCGCCACAGGCCGGCTAATGGATCCCAATTATCGGAACCCATATTCTGAACAGTGGAATTTCGGTTATTCCTATGAAGTCAATAACTACTCAACATTTGAAATCGATTACATTCACGAGCTTGGATTGCACGAAGCCAACACGTTCAACTTCAATCCGATCAATCCTGCGACTGGCGCGCGAGTGCTTACGCAGGCGTTCACAAATGCAGGTGTGCCGGTGCTCGGCGCGTCGGACGACGCCGCGTCCCAGGGCCGCTCGCGGTACGACGGCTTGAACTTTTCCTACACACGCCGCATGAATCAGCACTTCACCATGAACGCTAGCTACGTCCTCTCCAGGGCTGTAGGCTGGGACGGCAGCGCCGCGTCGTTCGGCAACCGCCCGGTCAATCCGTTCGATCCGTGGAACCCCAAAATAGACTTCGGCCCGGTGCCCAACGACGAACGCCATCACGTGGCCCTCAGCGGCATCGTGAGTTTGCCCTGGGGCTTCGATGTGGCGCCGATCATGCAATTCGGCTCAGCGCGCCCGTACACGCCAACAGCCGGACACGACACACTGGGAGTTGGCGGGCGCAATGGCGCAGCACACGCCATTGTCCCCACGTCGAACCCGGGTGATTTCGCCACTTATGCCCAGGCATCGGTTTCGGCCCAGCAAGCTTGCCTAAGCGCCGGAACTTGCATCATGGCGCCCTTTGACAGCTTGCGCGGGCAGGATTTCTTCCAGCTCGATACTCGAGTAACCAAGTCTTTCAACTTTGCCGAGAAGGGTACCTTGCGGTTGATTTTCCAGGCCTTCGACCTCACCAACCGCGCCAATTTCGGCAACTCATTCAGCGGCAACGTTCGCTCGTCTTCTTTCGAGCATCCGACCGGATACCTCGCTCCGTCCGGCACGACCATTCCCAAGTCGTTCCGCGGCGAGTTCGGCGTGGAGTACACCTTCTAACGCTCAACCCGCGCGGCTGCGATCACTTATCGCAGCAACGCGAACCTAAAACCCAGAAGGGGAGGCGCAATCGCCTCCCCTTTTTTCTATCTGCGGTCACCGTTCTCCAATCATTCTTGTTCGTAATTGCGATTGTTTCTTTTCGCGAATACAACATGCGCCATCCACTCAGCCGACACGCTGCGTATGTTAGGATGCGAACGTGAAGGACGCGTACGCGGTGAATAAAATGAGCAGGCGAGGCAAGAACTGAATGGCGTCGCGCATACAGTCGGCGCTCGTGCCGTACGCGGAGTTTTCGCGTATCGGATTCGTGAATATTCTTGCGTTTCGCCTGCGCTATTTCACCGGCATCATCACGTATTTTTTCAACGTCACGATTTACTATTTCATTTGGACCGCGATATTCAAGAACACGACCGGATCCATCGCGGGCTTCAATCTGCACCAGATCATCACCTACGTGAGCGTCGGCTGGATCATTCGTTCGTTTTACTGGAACACCATCGACCAGGAAATGGCGTACGAAGTGATCGAAGGCAAGATCGCGATGGATTTGATCAAGCCCGTTTCCGTGCAATGGATGTGGATCTTCCGTGCGATGGGCGAATCGGCGTTTCGTCTCGGCTTGCTCACGGTGCCGACGGCAATTGTGGTCGCGTTGGTCTTTCCGGTGCAGGGACCCGCGTCGGGAGTTGATTTAACGCTGTTCATCATCGGCGTGATTGGCTCATTTTTCCTGATGGGCGCAATCAACTTCATGATCGGCACCTGCGCGATTCCACTGAAATCGATCCTCGCGATGATTCGCGCGAAATACTGGCTGATCGAGTTGCTCTCCGGCTTGCTGATTCCGATGACGTATTTCCCAAATGGCGTGCAGAAAGTGCTGGCGTGGCTGCCCTTTGAACACATCGCATACACGCCGCTCTCTATTTATCTCGGCAAGTTTTCGACGCACCAAGCGATCAAGCTTCTGTGCGTGCAGTGGGCGTGGGTGGTGATTCTGCTTTTCGCGGCGCACTGGTGGTGGGAGAGCGCGACGAAAAAAATTACCATTCACGGCGGCTAGGAAAACATGGCGGCTGCTGACAACTCGATGGACGGCGCGCATCAGGAAGATTTCGCGCGGCAAATTTGGCGCGGACTTGTGCGGCATTGCATCCTGTTCGGCGAATATTTCGCGCAGTACGTCAAAATGCGCATGTCGTACCGCGGCGATTTCATCGTTTCGACCGCCACCAGCATGGCCGCCACAATCTTCGCGCTGGCCTTTGTTATCGTGCTGTTCCACAAAGTCCCGGCGCTCGCGGGCTGGACGCTTCCCGAGGAAATTTTCCTGTACGGCTTTTCGCTGATTCCTTACGGAATGTTCAACGTTATCAGCCTGAACCTCTACGACTTCGGCAACAACTACATCATCGAGGGGAAATTTGACCGCGTGATGCTGCGTCCTATTTCCACTTTGTTTCAGGTGCTCTTCGAGCAATTTCGCGTCGAGTCCATGCAGGAAATCGCCACGGGACTTTTCTGCATGTGGTACGCGTCGCGCGAGCTTCACATTCACTGGACCGTTGGCAAATTCTCGCTTCTGATTTTCTGGGGACTTTGCGCCGGTGTGATTTACATCTCCGTGTTTCTGCTGCTCACGACAATTTCGTTTTGGTTCGAGGACCGCATCGGTGTGCATCCGCCGGTGTGGAATTTGATCGCGTTTGGCCGCTACCCGCTTTCGATTTATTCCGGCACGGTGCAATTTTTCCTGTGCTGGATTATTCCCTTCGGCCTCGCGTCGTTCTACCCCAGCGTGCGCCTGCTCGGCCACACGGTCACCCCGGAATATCTTCCGTTCGTTCCCGTGGTCGCCGTGAGTTTTCTGATTTTCGCCATCTGCATGTGGAATCTCGGGACCCGCCACTACTCCTCGACCGGCTCGTAACGCGGGGAGGTTTGATGTCTTCAATCGCCTGCGAGCCACTTGAAATGGCATGGCGTCAAGGTTGGGAATTGGCGTATGCGAAGGCTGCTGGGAGTGTGGACACAATGTCATCTCATTACCAATCAAGAAAATGGAAATCATTGAATATACGGGACTTATAAATGCGGGACTGTGCATTTCATTACCGATCAAGGTTCGGCGTTTTCGGGAAGGTTTTGGCGGTTCCACGATGGCCCCTGGTCGGTTGTACGCCATGGTTCGCGTCATCGAATTTGCGCTCGAATAACGCTAGCACAGCGTTGAGCGCAGCGATAGATCAGGTGACTGTGGGAAGCGGCGGGACTCACGGCCTCGTTCGGCACGACTCACAGGCTGAAGCCTGCCTGCGGCAGGCAGGCGTGTGCCACGGGCGCGCTACGCGGGACCTTTGAAGTGGAGGACGACCATTGTGATGTCGTCGGCCTGGGGCGCGCCGCCGGTGAAGTCGCGCACGCCGGTGCGCACTGCCTCGGCGAGCTCTTCTGCGGTTGAGCCGGAAAATTCGCACAAGAGCTTGCTCAAACGCTCCTGCTCATACATTTCATCACTCATATTTCGGGCTTCGGAAACACCGTCCGTGTAAATCACAACGAAGTCCCCAGCCTGCAAGGCGACTCGCTCAGTCGCAAATTCCGCTTCGGCAAACATGCCCACGGGGAAATTCGAGGAAGCCAACTCAACGAGCTCGCCCGAAGTGCGACGGACGAGCGGGGGTACGTGGCCGGCGTTGATGTATTCGAGCTGGCCGGCGGGATCGAGGACGCCGTAGAAGAGCGTGGCGTAGCGATCATCGCTCGAACGCTCGCATAGGAATTGATTGACGCGCTTGGTGGCTTCGGCCAGCGGAATATCGAGCGCGGCGGTGGTGTAAAACACTCCCTGCAGCAAGGTGGCGAGAAGTGAAGCCGCAATTCCCTTGCCCGCCACGTCGCCGACGAAAAAGCCGTAGCGGCCTCCGCCGAGAGACACTACGTCGAAGCAATCGCCGCCGACTGAATGGCAGGCGAGCGTGGACCCCGCGACGGAAACGTGAGGCATCTGCGGAAATGTCTTTGGCAACAGCTCGCGCTGAATCTGGCTGGCAATTTCGATTTCGTGATCGAGGCGGCCCTTCGCACGCGCGGCGGCGAAAAGGCGCGCGTTTTCGATAACCGTGGCGGCTTCGCGCGCGAGCGTGCGCAGAACTTCGCGGTCGATCTCACTAAATGCGGTGGAGGGCGAGCGGCTGTCGAGATACAGCACGCCGAGAAGATCGGCCTCTTCGGATGTGATGGTGAGGTCGACAGCGGCGATTACCGGCAGCTTTTCAATGGGAATCGCGACAATGGTGAGCAACGAAAGCGAAGCTACGCTGGCCTGGGCACCGATGGCCGCTTCGTCGCCTGTGTCGCTGACAATCAGCTCACGCCGGGAAGTGGCGACGCGCCTGAGCACGCCGGAAGAAATTGTCAGCTCCTCGACCTTCAGCAATTCGCCTTTCGCGTCGCGCGCGATTGTTGGCTTCAGGTCACCCTCATCGTTCGCGAGCAGGAGCACGCCGCGCTCCGTGCGCGTGACGCGAATGGCCGCGTCGACTACAGCCGCAAGCACGTCTTCGAGCGAGAGACCGGAGCCCAAAGTTCGCGCTACTTCGAGCAGCACGCCAAGATGATAGAGGCCTTGCGTGCCCGGAGTAGCAGGAGCGGGCTTTTCCACCTGCTCAATCAACTCTTCGAGCGTGGCTTCGTCGCCGAGAAAAACCAGCTTGAACGAATCAGGCATGCCGAAATCAATGCTGTCCTTCGGACGCAGCGGGCGCGTATCGCTGATGCGTTCGCCGTTGACGAATGTACCGTGACGGCTGCCCATGTCTTCGAGGAAATAATCGCCATTGGCGGTGACGAATTGCGCCTGTTGGCGGCTGATGCGACTGTCGCGCAGCACCAGCTCATTGCCCGTCTGGCGGCCGACGCGAAAGGGAAACTGAGTGATCTGAACTTCGCGGCGTACTCCGGCGGGATCGAGGACAAGTAATCGAGGAGGTCGCGACATGAGCTGTTCGACCGGCGCGGAAGCGAAAAATGAGCGAGCGGGCCGGTCCCGCGCCCATGTTAGGAGAAGTGGCCGCGGATGGCAACCGAATTGACCGAGGATCAATCAGGTGGAGGGGATGCTCGAGTGCTGGCGCTCCCACTCGGAGCTGAGGCAGCGGATCGTTTCGCGAAGACGTACGGCAAGGTCGACTACCGTCTCCAGACGCTGCACGGAAACGGGCGTGAGATTTGGACGAAGCTGTAACAGCAGAAGCTCCGCGTTGCCGAGAATTCCCGTCAGCGGATTATTGATTTCGTGGCGCAAGACCTCCGCGAAATCGGAGGGTAGATCCGCAGCCCAGGCAGAACGGAATTCGCGCTCGATGACTTGTGGCGGCCGCAGACGGCGCTCAACGAAAGCCGCGGCAAGGGAAAGAAATTCTCCCGAGCGAGCGACGAAATCAATTTCGCCCCCACCGAGCAAACTGATGAGTTGCGACTGCTTTTCCGAGGGAGCGATCACGATCACGGGAGCGAAGAGCGCCAACCGGCGCGCGGCCTCCTCAAGGGAGACGTCGGGGGGAAGGATGCTGTCGTCGAAAACGATTGTCTGGGGATTCAAGCGAGCGGCGCGGGCTTTGAGTTCGATCCAATGCGACGCCGGTGCGATTTCGTGATGATTGCCAGAGCTATCGTTGTCGGATAAACATCTGTTGAAAGCATTATGCTCCAAACGGTCAACGAGGTCAGCACGCGTGTCTCCCGGAACCATTCCGACGAGCGCCGCGACGCCCCTGAAACTGGTCTTGAAACCCATGGTTTTGATGTCCTCCTCAAGTTCTAGGCTCAAGTTCGCCCCGACTTTTTTTCACATTCCGGTTGGAGCTCATAGCTTGGCTTGCGTGACGGCCGCCGCGATCGAAGTAGTGCGCGTGCGTCCCGCGAGAATGCGATTGGCGGCAAGCTTCAATTCCTCGACGAGAAACGGTTTGGCCAGAAATGGAAGCCAGCGGAGATTGAAAAATTCGACTGTGTGCGGCCCAAGCGTATCTCCAGTGATAAAAAGAATGCGGTCGCACGCGGGGCTTTGCGTGCGTACAAGCGCATCGTAAAACGCAGGGCCATCGAGGCGCGGCATGCGCAGATCGCAAATAATCAGATCATAATGGGCGCGCGCAAGCCGCGTAAGGCCTTCCTGGCTGTCGAAAACAGCCTCGACTTTGTGCCCTTCCTCGCAAAGGACATCACTAATAAGTTGTGCAACGGTGGGCTCGTCTTCCACCACCAGAACGCGGCCGGGGGATACGTTGCCCGGATCCGCCGAAGGCTTGGTCGACATGTAAGCAGTCTCGGCAGGGGCCGCGACAAGTGGAATCTCGACCGTAAATTTCGCCCCGCCTCCAGGCAGATTTTCAAAGGCAACGTCGCCGCCGTGCTGTTCAACGATGCCGTAGACGATCGAAAGGCCAAGGCCGGTTCCCAAGCCGGGTGGCTTGGTGGTGAAGAATGGATCGAAGATGCGCGAGACGATCTCAGCAGGGATG
Organism: Candidatus Acidiferrales bacterium; assembly: GCA_035933575.1. Taxonomy (GTDB): domain Bacteria; phylum Acidobacteriota; class Terriglobia; order Acidiferrales; family UBA7541; genus DAHUXN01. Next base: position 22,566 of record DASYYR010000037.1, read on the forward strand.
CCCGGACCGTCATCAGTAACCTCGATCAGGAGCCGGGATTCGGCGCTTTTTCGTGTGCGCAGTTGTATGCTGCCGCGTCCGCGGCTTTCGAGGATGGCCTGCTCTGCGTTCACCAGCAAGTTCAGCACGACCTGTTGAAGCTGGTGCGGGTCGGCAAGAGTGGCGGGCAAGTCCGCGGCAAGCTCGCAGCGAATCGCTATGTTCTCAATCTTCAATTCGTAGCCGCGCAGAGCGACAGTGCGCTCGACAATCTCGTTCAGGTCGACGCGCGTGCGCTCGGGTTGCGCTTGCCGCGCAAAAAATAAGAGATTTTTCACGATGCGCCGCGCGCGCTCCGCCTGCGCGAAGATCATTTGTACTTCGTTGTTTAGCGTTTCCGGTACGCGTCCCAGGGCCAATTGCGCGTAGCCCATAATCGAAGTCAGAGGGTTGTTGAGTTCGTGCGCGATTCCGGAAACCAATTGGCCGAGCGCCGCCATCTTTTCGGTTTGAACGAGCTTCGACTGAATGTGGCGCTGGTTCGTAATCTCCGAGTAAATTTGGAGCCAACCCAGTGGCTGTCCTCCATCGTCGAGCACGGTGTGAGCGTAACGCTCGAAAACGCGGCGCGCGGGACCCGCCAATTCGAATTCGTCGCGAATCGGGCCGTTCGCGCCTGTGGCAAAAAATTTCCAGGGCGCGACAAACGGCCCCGGAACGCGGAGAAGCGGCTCGAGCAGGCGTGCGATATCCTCGATGCGTACGAGGCTCGCCAAAACGCCGGGATCGAGGTCGAATAGCGTTCCAAAATGAGCGTTGGCAAAGCGAATTTGACCGTCGACTGCAAGCAGCAACACGCCCGAGTGAACAGCATCGAGCACACTGCGCAGTTCAGCTTCCAATTGCTTTAGTTCCAGCTCCGGACTCATCGGCGACAAACGGTCAACCGACCCGGTCCGTGCATCGGTTTGGGATAGCCCACTAGACAATGGTTTGTGCTTCTCTGCTAACCGAGATGGCTCCAGCCAGGAGTGACGCGCCATGCTTAATTCATCGCCCCAACTGCAGAATCAAGTAACACGACAGAATCGCGGTACCTGAAAAAATCAAGAGATCAAATGCGCGCCGGAAAAATCTGCGGAGCTGATATTCTTGGATGTAGTCCAAGCCGACTCTCCCTTTCGCCGCGCTGCGACACTGGGTTCACTGATACGCATCTCTGCGAGTGCACATGGGCTACCATTGCGCGTAAATTGCGAAGTGATTGCGACTCAGGCGTTTATGCAGGGAGTCAGGTCAAGCTGCCTCGCGATTATTCCCACTCCGAACCGGAATTATCCTCGTACGGGAAATGGCTTTGCGGAGAGAACAAAGAGTCGCCGTGGCGCGGAAAAAATCCTTCGGGCTTCGCTGCAGATATGGAGTGTCAGGCGGTCTGGTGCCGGGCCAACTGAGACTCGTACTGCTTCAGCTTTCGATAGAGAGTGGTCTTTCCGATGCCCAGCAGCCGCGCGGCGATCAGCTTGTCACCGCCGGATTCCCGCAAGGCGCGGAGAATAGCACGCCGTTCGAGCTCCTCAAGAGGCACAAGTTCGTCGCTCGCAGGCATCGGATCCGTGCCGCCATTGCTGGCAGCGTATTGCAAATTGGACGGCAGGTCGGCGGAGTGGAGGATCGGCCCGGAGCCGAGCGCTACGGCGCGCTCAATGGCATTCTCCAGTTCGCGAACGTTCCCCGGCCAGTCATAGGCTGTGAGGCGTGTGAGGGCGTCTTCGGTCAGCGTCGGCAAAGGGCGTACCGGATCGGCGAATTTCTCCAGGAACGACTGCACGAGCACGGGAATATCGCTCTTGCGCTCGCGCAAAGGGGGCAGCTTGATCTGGACAACGTTCAAGCGAAAGAACAAGTCCTGCCGAAATTGACCCGAACGAACGGCAGTTTCGAGGTCCTTGTTTGTCGCGGCAATCACGCGTACCCGGACGGGTATGCGATCATTCGAGCCGACAGGCTTTACCTCGCGTTCCTGCAGCACGCGCAACAGCTTGGATTGCATTTCAACAGGAAGATTGCCGATTTCGTCAAGAAACAGCGTGCCGCCGTCGGCGCTTTCGATCAAGCCCTGCTTGGTGTGTATCGCGCCGGTAAAAGCTCCCTTGGCATAACCAAAAAGCTCCGACTCAATCAGCGTGGGAACCAAC
>DASYYR010000014.1:0-69732 GCA_035933575.1 Candidatus Acidiferrales bacterium
TGATCTCTTGCGTCGCAATTCCCTGTCGCGCCCAGAATACAGCCGAGTACTTTTATGACGCCGCTGGCCCCCGTACCTGCACGACGCAAGCCAAGCAGCCAGATTGGGCATCCCCTCTCGTTACCAGCACGGGGCGTCTCAGCAACGGTGTTCGCGATGACACTTTTTTCGAAAACGGCGTCTCCAGCGGCGGCTCAGTTACAGACTACGGAGGAATGAAGGGGGTTAGTTATATTCTTTCGGGCGATCGCGGTTTAGGAATTCGAGTTGGCCTGCCATCATACATCGTGCGCCACGGTTCGCCGGCAGCGGACGGTTTCGACGACATTCCGGTACGTCTCAAATACCGCCTGAAATCTGGAAATCGATGTCACGGCAACTATGTTTTGACTATGTTCTTCAACGCTGCGGCGGCTGTGTCCAGAAGTGGCGCGGGCGGAGGCCACGGGAGCTATGGACCAACCGTAGCGTTCGGCAAGGGCTGGCAGTCCTTCGACATTCAATCCACACTGGGAATAACGCTTCCCATCGGCGTCGCGGATAGTGCCACGGGAACGTTCGTCAGTTTGAATAACGCATTCCAGTATAACGTCGCCAAAAAATTCTGGCCGCAAGTTGAAGTCAATTCGACGCGGTGGCTGAATGGAAAGAAGGCGGGAAAAGAGCAGATATTCCTGACGCCAGGCTTCGTTTACGGCAAAGTTCGCATCTCCAATTGCCTCCGATTAACGCTTGGCGCGGGCATACAGATTGCCGCCACTCACTACCACGCGTATAACCACAAAGTGATCCTGTCCGCCCGCATGTCGCTCTGAGTTCCCTTCCATCCTAAGCTGTAAATCGCCGCATCGGACCGCCCCTTGGCCTTGCGATGGTTCCCCGGTTGCCGCAGAATAGCCCCATGCGCCGCAAGCCGGAAAATTTGCTCACGCCACGTGAAGCCGCACAAGTCCTCGGTATCAGCTATCCAACGCTCAAGCAGTGGATTTATCACGGTAAATTGCGCACGGTAAAAACGGCGGGCGGCCACCACCGCGTACCCGAATCAGAAATTGACCGGTATCTATCGCGCACGCTTCGCCGCGCCGATGTCGCTGAGCGCCGCACGACATTTCGGCGAATCAGCGGGCGTAATCAGCTTGTCGGGCGCGTGGTTGGCATTAAGATGAGCGGCCTGATCGCGCAGGTAACCTTGTCGATCGGCGAACAACACATCACGTCGATCATCACATCGGACGCAGTGCGCGAAATGCGCTTGAAAGCGGGAGACATGGTCGCCGCGTTGATTAAATCCACTGAAGTGATGATCCTTCGCGTTTGACTGCCTCTGATTCCCATCCCAGCTTCCTGCTTAAATCGTACTCACTTAAAATCGTACTTAAATAACGATTTTAAATGGTGTATCCTGCACAGACGGCTTTTGTGGCGTTGGTGACGCCCAACATCGTTTCCAGGAGCACTTATGCGGTCATTCGCTCGTCTATTCGTCGGACACTTTTACAGCGTAGCACCTATCGCATTTTTCATTCTGGCCGTAACATACGGCAACCGGTGCCACGCGCAGAATGCGGATCAAGCCGGAGCCAGCGGGTGGCTTGCGCGCGTCTCAGCAACTCAGGCGGAACAACCGCATTGGATCACGCCACTCGCGACGGTCACACCGCGTCTGGAACAGGAAATTCGCTATGACAATTTCTGGGAGGATGGCCTTTCCGGCGGCGCGTCCCTGACGAATTACGACGGCGGGAAGGGCCTTGAGCTTATCCCTGCGCGGCGCGTGGAAATTATCCTCGGTGTGCCTCCCTACATCGTGCACCACAACTCAAGCGCGCGCGACGGTATTGGAGACACCGCGTTTCTGCTGAAGTATCGCTTGCTCTCGGGAAATGAAAGTCACGGCAATTATATTCTCAGTGCATTTCTCGGCATCACGGCGGCAACAGCGACGAACGGCAACGGCGCCGGGCATGGAAGCGTCGCGCCGACTCTCGCTGTCGGGAAGGGTTGGGGCGATTTCGATTTTCAGAGCACATGGGGAACGGCGATACCTATCGGAGCAGTAAGTCGCATCGGAACGCCAATTATTGCAAACAACGCATTTCAATACCGCGTCCTCCGCAAGTTCTGGCCGGAAATGGAAGTGAATTCGACGTGGTGGTCAGATGGAACGAAGGCGGGCAAGAAGCAGGTTTTCCTGACGCCGGGAATCGTTTACGGAAAACTGCCCATCCATAATCGTATAGGTTTGACGCTTGGCGCCGGATTTCAAATTGCCGCAACGCGTTTCCATACGTTTAATCACAACATAATTCTTTCTGTTCGCATGCCGTTCTAAGACTCCTGCACCTTCGTCAGATCCTTCGGCGACCGGATGCCCGCTTGCCTTGGCAGCAACGATGCCGCAAAATGAACGGACCCGCCCCGGGGGGATAGCCGATGAAAATAGAAATTTTCGACCAGACATATAACGTGCAGGCGGAAGGCGACGAAACGTATCTTCGCCAGTTGGCATCTTTCGTCGACGAGAGAATGCGCACGGTTGCTGAAGCGACGCGGCAAGTCGACTCCACGCGCTTGGCCGTGCTGGCTTCTTTGAATATCGCCGACGAGCTTTTCGCGCTGCGCCGGCGCCAAGAAGAGCTCGAAGGCCCGCTGCGTAAGCGGGTGGAAAAATGCGTGAATCTGGTCGAGAAGGCGCTGGAGAGCTCCCACTGACGGGTTTACTCTCCGGCTGCGTTGCATTGCAACCTATTGCCCGAGCGGCACGTCTGACCTACAATCGGGGATTACGACCCCGGCCATTGCTAGTTACGCAGTCCGATATGAGAATTCTCGGGCACAGAAAAACACGGCTGATCCTGTTTGTGTTATCGCTGGCACTGATGTTGGCGGTGGCGACGACAGCGGGAAACGTCTGGCACCACCACGCCACGGCCGCTGCCGAATCCACCTGCCCGATTTGCCACCTCGGCCACCAGCCGGCTCAGCAATCTGTCGTGGTGCAGTCAGCCCCAGTGATGCTGGCTGAAGGCTCAGGACCGTTCGTTCCCGAACCGCTGTTCCGCGCGAGCCCGATTTTCTCGCGCCTCGCAACCCGCGCACCTCCTTCTCTGTAAAACTCCGGGTATCCCTTCGGGCGCATCGTTCGCCCCAACTTGCTCCATTTTTCGTAGAGGACAGACCATGTATTACCGTACGTTGCGCATTTCGGCCCTTCTAGCTGTGTTGGCGGGCGCTGCCGCACTGGCATTCGGGCAGTCCTCGCAATCCGTCATTCGCATTACGCTGGATGAAGCCATCCGGCTCGCGGTCGCGCACAATCACGCCCTGCTCGCGGCCCGTTCGAACATCGTGCAGAGCCAAGACCAGGAGATTACTGCTAATTTACGCCCCAATCCCGTATTTGGAGCCGATGTCGTCGGGCTGCCAGTCACGCCGAAAGAGTTTACCGCCAACAATATTGACCAGACCGAATTTGACATCGGGCTGGGTTACCTATTCGAACGAGGCGGCAAGCGCCAGCACCGGCTGAGGGCCGCTCAAGACCAAACCGCCGTGACGAAGTCGACGGTCGCCGACAACCAACGCAATCTCACCTTTAATGTCGCTACTCAATTCACGAATGCCCTGCTTGCCGAGTCGGCCCTGTCTTTCGCGCAACAAGACCTGAAAGACTTTCAGAACACCGTGGACATCAGCGAGGCGCAGTATAAGGCGGGCGCGATTGGCGAAGGTGATTTGCTGAAAATCAAATTGCAGCTTTTGCAGTTTCAAACCGATGTGACTGCGGCGCAACTCGCCAAGCAACAGGCGCTCGCGGCCTTGCGCCAGCTCTTGGGATTTGAGTCGGTGCCCAAAGATTATGACGTCGCCGGCAGTCTCGAGTATCAGAAGATTCCGTACACGTTGGAGGATTTGCAGGCGCAGGCCATCAAAGATCGCCCCGACTTGCGTGCGGCGGAACAGAGCGTCACGGCGGCGCAAAGCCAGTACCTCCTTGCGAAGGCCAATGGCAAGGTGGACGTGACCGGTACGCTGAATTTCACGCATATCACCGGCTACGATTCGTCCTCGATCATCGTCAGCCTTCCCTTGCCGATTTTTGACCGCAACCAAGGCGAAATCGCGCGAACGAACGCGGCGATCTCCCAGGCGCAGCAGCTGCAGCAAGAGGCGAGCGAGCAGGTGATGACTGATGTGCGCACGGCGTACGAGACTGTCCGAACGAACGAGCAGACGCTTCAGATCTATCAAAAGGGCTATCTGGACGAGGCCAAGCAATCAGTTGATATAAGCGAGTACGCGTACAAGCGCGGTGCCGCGAGCCTGCTCGATTTTCTCGATGCGGAACGCAGTTATCGCGACACGGAGCTGGCCTACCGCCAGCAACTCGCTTCCTACATGCTCGCCCTCGAGCAATTGCGGGAAGCCGTAGGCACAAGGACCTTGCCATGAATCCCATGCACACGTACGCCTTAACGAAATTCACGCACTCGATTGGTTCCGCTCTCGGCGTGAGCCTTGCCGCCGCGATGGTCCTGGCCGGCTGCGCGTCGAGCGGCCGCCAAGCCGAAAAAATGACCTCCTACACTTCGGCAAACTCCGGCGCGGAAGCGACACTTTTCACAGTGCCTCAGGAACAGCTATCGCACATTCAAATTGTGACCGTTTCCGCCGCCCCGCTCACTCGGACACTCAGGCTGTCCGGCCAGGTCGCTTACAACGGTTTCAAGACCACGCCGGTGATCACCGCGGTAGGAGGACCTGTCAGTCAAGTGCTTGTCTTCCCGGGACAGCACGTGCGGGCGGGTCAGCCGATGCTTGAAGTCTCGAGCCCGGATTATTCCCAGTTGCGCGCCAGCTATCTGAAGGCTCGCGACAGCTACAATCTGGCCGATAAGAACTACCAGCGCGCGCAGGATCTCTACGCTCACCATGCCATAGCGGAAGCGGACTTGTTGCAAGCAGAGTCGATTCGCACGCAAGCGCAGGCCGATATGAATGCCGCCGAGCAGGGTTTGCACATCCTGGGGATCACGAATCTGGATTCACTCGCCAGCGCGCCCCCTACGTCGCAAATTCCTCTGCGCGCACCTATTTCCGGCGAAGTAGTGGATCGCCAATGCTCGCCGGGTCAACTAATTCAGGCCGGCGCGACGCAATGCTTTACGATTTCCGATATGAGCACCGTGTGGGTGCTCGTGAACGTCTACCAAAATCAACTGTCGTATATTCACAATGGTGACGCTGTCTCGGTGCAGACCGACGCCTACCCTACCATCTTCCACGGGAAAATTTCTTATCTCGCTCCGGCGGTCGACCCCAACACGCGCACTCTGCAAGCGCGCATCGTCACGGAAAATCCCGGCGAAAAACTGAAGAACCAGATGTACGTGACGGCAATCGTCGTGGCAGGCACAATCCCTAAAGCGATTACGGTTCCCGTGGCGTCCGTGATGCGCAACACTGAAAATCAGCCATTCGTTTACGTGCAGACCGGCGCGACGCAATTCAGCCGCCGCATGGTGGAAATCGGCGAAACACAACAGGAACGGATTCAAATTCTCAGTGGATTGTCGGCGGGCGAGAAAGTTGTCGCCGACGGCAGCTTGTTCCTGCAATTCCAGAATTCGTTGCAACGCTAGCAGCCAATGGTCCAACAATGATCCATCGCCTAGTCCAATTCGCACTGCGCCAACGCTTCCTAGTCCTTCTGCTCGTCGTCGCTCTCATTATTGGCGGCTCAATTTCGTTTCAGCGCATGCCCGTTGACGCGTACCCCGATCTTTCACCTCCGATGGTGGAACTCATCACGCAATGGCCCGGCCACGCCTCGGAGGAAGTCGAGCGGCTCATCACCATCCCACTCGAAGTCGAGATGAACGGCGTGCCGCACATGCAAGTCATGCGTTCGATTTCCCTCTACGGCCTGTCCGACGTGATCATGACGTTCGACGAAGGCACGGACGATTACTTTGCGCGCGAAGTCGTTTTTGAGCGCATTGCGGACGCCGCACTGCCTCCCGGAATCACCCCTTCGCTTTCGCCTCTTTCGAGCCCCAGCGGCCTCGTATATCGCTACGTGATCCAAAGCCCGGACCGCAGCCCTCAGGAGCTGAAGACGTTCGAGGACTGGGTGATTGAACGCGCCTATAAATCCGTTCCGGGCGTCGCGGATGACTCCGGCTTTGGCGGCACAGTGATGCAATATCAAGTGCTGCTCGATCCGGCTAAACTTTACGGCTATCACCTCTCCATTCCCACGGTCCTCCAGCAGCTTGCCAACAACAACGCCAACGCCGGAGGCGGGTTCTACTCGCAAGGCGGCCAGTTCTACTACGTGCGTGGCCTCGGCCTAATGCGCGATGTACAGGACATCGGTAACACAATAGTGGGCAGTCAGAACGGCGTGCCGGTACGCATCAGCGACATCGGTCAGGTTGTCATGGGCCACGCGCCACGCTTAGGCGAGTTCGGCTTCATGAATACGGACGACGCGGTCGAAGGCGTGATCCTGATGCGCCGCGGCGAACAAACGCAGGACGTGCTGAAGGGCGTCGAGGCAATGACCAACAACCTCAATCAGCACATCCTGCCGCCGGACGTCAAAGTTCACCCGTTTTACGATCGTAGCGACTTGGTCCAGGTGACCATTGACACCGTCGAAGGCAACCTCATCCGTGGCATGCTGCTCGTCCTGCTGGTGCTCTTTATTTTCCTGGTCAGCGTACGCGCCGCCGTTATCGTAGCTCTCACAATTCCTCTGGCGCTGCTGTTCTCGTTCATCTGCCTGCACGCCAAGGGCGTTGACGCGAACTTGCTCTCGATCGGCGCCATCGACTTTGGAATCATCATCGACGGGACACTCGTGATGGTGGAAAACATCTATCGCGAACTGGGCTTGCGCGCGGGGCAGAATTATAAGCTCCACGACGTAATCAGCGCGGCAGCGGCCGATGTCGACCGGCCCGTCTTTTACTCTATCGCGGTGATTGTTGCCGGCTACATTCCGATTTACGCGTTGGGCGGGGCTTCCGGAAAACTGTTCCACCCTATGGCCGACACGATGGCGTTCGCGTTGTTGGGAGCATTGATTCTCACGCTCACGTTCGTTCCGGTGATGTGTTCCTATTGGTTCAAACATGTCCGGGAGCGCGTCAACAAACCGTTCGAATCACTGAAACACTTTTATGGACGCAGGCTCGACTGGTGCCTCGACCATTCTGCTTGGACCTTGATTGCAGCCGGCCTGATTTTTGGCTTGACTCTCTTGTTGGTGCCCTTCATCGGCGGCGAATTTATGCCCCACCTCGATGAAGGCGCGCTATGGGTGCGCGCGACTATGCCCTATACGATTTCCTTCGAGGAGGCCAGCAAATTCTCTCCGGAAGTGCGCCACATTCTGATGTCTTACCCGATGGTGACGCAGGTAGGCTCGGAACTTGGCCGTCCCGACGATGGCACGGATCCGACCGGTTTCTTCAATGACGAGTTTTATGTCGGGTTGGCACCCTATAACGACAAAAGGTGGCGGCAAACGGCAATTCAAAACAAACAAGAGCTGACTGAAGATCTCCAGAAGCGCTTCGCCGCATTCCCGGGCGTGATTTTCAATTATACGCAGCCCGCGGAAGATGCGGTCGACGAAGCCCTCACCGGGCTAAAGAGTGCTTTGGCGGTCAAGATTTATGGCCCGGACTTGAATGTCCTGCAGGATAAGGCGATTCAAATCAAGCGCGCGCTTGAACACGTTCCCGGCTTCACGGAACTCACCGTTGTCCGGGAGCTCGGCCAGCCGAGCCTCCTGATCAGTGTCGACCGCGACAAAATTGCGCGCTACGGAATCAATGTGGCGGACGTCGAAGCGGTGATTCAGGCGGCCGTTGGAGGACAGGCGGCCACCCAAGTGATTCAGGGCGAAAAACTCTTCGACCTCGTGGTGCGCATGGAGCCGCAGTTCCGCTCGAGCCCCACGCAAATCGGCAACCTACTTGTTGGCACGCCATCCGGTCAACTGATTCCGCTGACCCAACTTGCCGATATCGAGGAAAGTTCAGGAGCGTCTTTTATTTATCGCGAGAGCAATTCGCGCTACATCGGTGTGCAGTACAGCATTGAGGGGCGCGACCTTCAAACCGCGGTCCTCGCTGGACAAGCTGCCGTCGAAAAGGCCGTCACGCTTCCGCAGGGATACCGCGTCACGTGGGGCGGTGAATACAGCGAGCTCGTTGCGGCGAAAAAGCAGTTGGATTTGATCGGCCCGCTCGCCGTCTTGCTCATTTTTTTTATTCTCTTCGTCCTCTACGGCAATTTCAAATTCCCGGTGGGCATTGCCATTGGCGTACTCATCACGGAACCGGTCGGCGCGCTTATCGCCCTGAAGCTCACGCACACCCCGTTCAGCGTTTCATCCATTTTGGGCTTGCTTGCACTTATGGGCGTGTCGGTCGAAACAGCGGTCATTCTGTATTCGTTCATCAATAAACTGCGTCTGAGCGGTCAGGACATCCGCACGGCCACGCGCGAAGCCGCTCTCCTGCGCCTGCGCCCCATCATGATGACCGCACTTGTCGCGTGTCTAGGTTTGCTGCCCGCCGCGCTGTCGCATGGTATTGGCTCAGACACGCAACGGCCCTTCGCCATTGTGATCGTAGCGGGACTGATTTCGCGCCTGTGCCTCGCCGTGTTTATTGACCCCGTGATTTACCGCGCCGTCGCCCGCGACGGTGACGTCTTACAGGTCTGATGTGACTGGGAAAAGAATCACAGTCATGGATACTCTGACCAACCGACGTTGGTTCAAGCACCGAGCCGCTCGCACCGCCGCTCTTGCGCTCGTCTTCATTCTGGCCGCAACAAGCGTCGGTGCCCTGACGTGGCACCAACATGCCGACGCTTCCTCGGCAAGAACCTGCCAGGTCTGCCATTTTGCTCACCTTCGCGTCGTCACGCCGCACGCGCAAGCGCAATTGCTGCGCCCCAGAATGGTTTACCGGGTAAGACTACGAGATTCCGTTTGGAACTACGCTGGTCCAGCGGCCTTTTCAATCTCTCCTCGCGCTCCTCCTCTCTGAAACTCGCCGTCCTCTCACAATTTAATCAAGCCAGTTCGCTCTTGCGCGGAGACTTAGTCCGCGAGCGAAGCCAACGCTACACCTTCCGGCCCGCTGTCCCTGGACAGATCGGCCTGGCGCGTGCGCGCCATCCAAGGAGAGGAATCAATGGCTGCAACACAGAGAATTCGTGGAGCTTTATACGTGTGCCTTTTTCTTGCAGTTTTCGCGGCAGTTTCAAATGCACAGACGGGCAATTCGTCGACAATTACCGGTACGGTTGTCGACTCGTCGGGCGGCGTTGTGCCGGGCGCGACTGTCACCATCCACGACCCGGTTAGCGGCTTTCAGAGTTCGGCCACCACGGACAAAACTGGAGCTTTTAGTTTTCCGAATGTCCCGTTCAATCCGTATCATCTTTCCGTTACGGCAAAGGGGTTTTCGCCGTACGCACAGGATGTCGAGGTGCGGTCGTCCGTGCCTGTCGACGTAAAGATCACTTTGAGTGTTGCCGGTGCGGCCACCACGGTGACGGTGGAAGCCGCGGCCGACCTGATTGAGACCGATTCAACGGCGCACACGGACATCGACCGAACGTTGTTCGACAAGCTTCCTTTGGAAAGTCCATCCTCGTCGGTGAGTTCTCTCGTCACGCTGGCGTCGCCCGGTGTCGCGGCGGACTCGAACGGCCTGTTTCACGGCCTCGGCGACCACGCGGAGAATTCGTTTTCCGTCGATGGCCAACCCATAACGGACCAACAAAGCAAGGTCTTCTCCAACCAGATCCCCGTTGATTCGATTCAGTCTCTCGAAGTCATCGATGGCGCGCCGCCCGCCGAATATGGCGATAAGACTAGCCTGGTGATCGACGTGACCACGCGCTCAGGCGAGGGGGTTACTACGCCTCACGGCACCGTAACAGCCTCCTACGGCACGTTTGGAACGTCGAACGCCGCTTTCGACCTGGCTTATGGAGGTCAGAAATGGGGTAACTTTATCTCTGTGAGCGGACTCGACAGCGGCCGATTCCTCGATCCGCCCGAATTCACCGTGATGCATGACAAAGGCAACGAGGAGAACGTATTTGATCGCGTGGACTATCGATTGTCGAATGCAGATTCTCTTCAACTCAATTTAGGCTACACGCGTTCCTGGTTTCAAAATCCCAACTCGTTCGATCAAAAGAATCATCCGGGCCTCGTTAACAACGTGACCGGCAATCCTCTGGAATCGACCGACCAACGGTCCAAGATAGGGACATTCAACATCGCACCTACCTGGACGCGCCTGCTCAACTCAACAACTGTTCTCACTTTCGGCGGCTTCGTGCGGCAGGATCAGTATAACTACTATCCAAGCACCGATCCTCTCGCGGATCTAGCTCCCGACCTCCAGGCCGAATCCTTCGGTCAGCATCGGAAGCTCACCAACGCGGGACTTCGCTCAGACATTTCCTACGTAAAGGGCATGCACAACCTCAAGGTTGGGGCTGCATATGAACAGACGTTTCTCACGGAGAATGACCAGCTGGGGATCGTTGATCCTACGCTAAACCCTGTGTGCTTCAATGCCGATGGAAGCCCCAACACCAACCCCGCCGTTACCAGTCAGAACCAATGCGGCGGCCCTTTGGATCTGGGAGGCTCGGCGAATAGCAGCTTCAAGAACTTCTTGTTGCCATTCGACCTGACACGAGGGGGCGCTTTGTTTCCCTTCAACGGTCGCGGAGACATAAAGGAACTTGCACTCTACATTCAAGACACCATCACGAAGGGAAGCTGGTCCTTCAACTTAGGAATCCGCGGCGACTTATACAATGGATTTGCCAGCGCGCGGCAAGCGGAGCCTCGAGTCGGCATCGCCTACAACATCAAATCGAGCAGTACCGTGCTTCGCGTTTCTTACGCCCGCACTTTGGAGACTCCGTTCAACGAAAATCTGGTCATCGCCAGCACGGGCTGCCAGTCTCAAGTGCTTGCCGCTATTGTCCCGCCGCCAGGCGTTTCGTGTAACCTCGGAGCCATTCAGCCCGGCTGGCGCAATGAATTTCACACCGGCTTGCAACAGGCGTTTGGTTCACACTTTGTCGTGGATGGCGAGTATATCTGGAAATACACCCACAATGGCTACGACTTCGGCGTTGTGGGCGCGACGCCACTGACCTTCCCGATCGAATGGCATAACTCGAAGATCACTGGCTTCACAGTTCGGGCGAACGTGCCGAATTACCGCGGCCTTAGCGCGTTCGTAAGCATGTCCAGCGTCGCGGCTCGCTTCTTCCTGCCGCAAGTCGCTGGAATACCCATCATCCCTCCTTCAACGGGAGTTTTCCGCATCGACCACGACGAGAAATTCAATCAGACGACACACTTGCAATATCAGCCGTGGAAGACCGGGCCGTGGATCGGATTTAACTGGCGATACGACAGCGGGCTCGTTGCCGGTGCGACTCCGTGCTTCAACCCTCTCACCGCAACTTGCCAGCCGTCGTCCACTACCCTGAGCGTAAACGGACAGCCGGAGCCGGCCATTAACCTGGTTAATACCATTACCGGGGCGCCCTTGACCGCCGACCAAGAATTCCAGGCGGGCTTCACGTGCAACGGCGTGGCGGCAACGCCGACTCAGGCCTTGCCCAGCCCGTGCCTTGCCTCGCAGTTCGGCTCAACGCTCATTAAGGTCCCCGCGCCAGGAACGGAAAACGACGACCACAACCCACAACGAATCCAGCCGCGCAATCTGTTCGATCTGAGCGTGGGAGAAGACAATCTCTTCCACGGAGATCGTTACCGCTGGAGCTTGCAGTTCACGGCAATCAATGTGACGAATAAAGTCGCCCTGTACAACTTCCTGTCTACGTTCAGCGGCACGCACTACGTCACACCACGCACGCTTACGGCTGAAATCGGCTTCCACTTTTAGTGCAGAGTTAGATCACCCTGAGGGGCGGCGGGAGTTTCACCGCCCTCGTTTCCATGGCACTCTGGGAGGAAACCTGTAGAAGCTGCTACAATGAATTGCGGAGTTGGCCTGCGACGCGCGTTTCGCCGCGATGGCTACTTTGAACCAACACTGAAACCCCGGGAGTCCTTGTCGTCCTGCCGGTGTGCATGTCCTCTCTCGAGCAATCGGGCCAGGAAAGCCTAAAGGCAGGCGTTGGGCGCCCACTTAGATCAGGGGTTCAGGGGCCTAGCTGCGTACGGCGAAGTGGACCGCTCCGCTTTTTTCGGAGCAGATGCCGCGCGGAAAGGATTTTGCAAATTTTGGTTGTCTTTCCCGGCCTCCAACCTCTAGCATCCAACTTCTAACTCATGCGAATTCTTTTTGTGGGAGACATCGTAGGCTCGCCCGGACGGCGCATCGTGCACGACCATCTCGCGGACATCATCGCGCAGCAGAAGATCGATCTCGCCATCGTCAATTGTGAAAACGCCGCTTCTGGTTTTGGCGTCACACCACGGTTGGCCGACGATCTCTTCGCCTCGGGCGCGGAAGTGCTTTCCGGCGGAAATCACATCTGGGACCGCAAGGAAATCTTCGATTACTTGACGCATCAGCCGCGCCTGCTGCGTCCGGCGAATTTCCCCCCTGGCGCGCCGGGGAGCGGGCTTTACATCGGTACGTCACGCGATGGGGTCGGCTACGCGGTGTTGAATCTGCAGGGGCGCACGTTTATGACGCCGCTCGATTGCCCTTTTCGAGCCGCGGAACGTGAACTTGCCCGCGTGCCCCCCGAAGTGAAAGTGATCTTAGTGGACATGCATGCAGAGACAACTTCCGAGAAGCAGGCCATGGGCTGGTTCCTGGATGGCAAGGTTTCGGCCGTCGTCGGCACGCACACGCACGTCGCCACTGCAGATGCCCACGTGCTGCCCAAAGGCACCGCGTTTATCACCGACGTTGGCATGACCGGGCCACACGATTCCATCATTGGTATGGGCAAGGAAGGCATAATCGAACGCTTCCTGAACGGGCTTCCCGCGCGCTTTGAGGTGGCCGAGGGCGATGTGCAGATGCACGCCGTGCGCATTGACGTAGATGAATCCTCCGGGCATGCCCGTTCTATCGAGCCTCTCGTCTTCCGCGCCGAATAATCTGCCCAGCGCGCATAAATCCTAAACGCAAGTCCTCGCATCTCAATTGACCTGACGCTCCATGTATAATTCTGTGCCATGAAGATTTCGCCCAGCCGAATGATGATTGCCGCCGCCGCAGGAATGTTCCTCTGCGCTGTTTTCGTCCTGTTCGCGCCACGAAATTCCCACGCACAAGGCGACGACATGGAGATCGAGATTACGGCCCGCGCGCGGCTTTTCCCCGACATTGGCCCGGGCATCAAGGCGGTCAGGCGTGACGCCGCCGGCCACTACTACTTTCTCTCGACAACAGATCCGGCCGTCCGCGTTTACGCCGCCGATAACACTTTCCTCGGGCAAATTCCCACCGACGCCACAGGCGCGGCGGCAATTGTTTATGGCGACGATATGGACGTGGACGCTTCAGGCCGCGTATATGTCGCGGATCGTGGCGCTAATGCCGTGAAGGTTTACACGCATGACGGCAGGCTCGCGCTTTCCATTCCGGTGAACGCGCCCACTTCGGTTGTCGCATTGCCCACCGGCGAAATCGCTGTCGCTGCCATGAAGTCTGGCGAACTCGTCACCGTTTACGGCATGACTGGCAAGGATCTGCGCGAATTCGGCGACATCTCTGACCTGGCCGAGCATCAGGATTTAAATCGCCTGCTTAATATTGGGCGCCTCGCTGGCGATCCCGCGAATCACATTTACTATGCGTTCAGCTATATGCCCGAGCCGACGGTCCGCAAATACGATGCCTTCGGCTATAGCGCCTACCAAATTTCGCTCAAGACAATTGATATCTATCCCACGGCGCAAGCCATACGCCGCGCGATTTACCGGCTCGATCAGCAAAACACAGCTCCCCAGTTGCAAAAAGTGATCAATGCGATCGGCGTGGATCCAGCGACGGAGGAAGTGTGGGTGGCGCTGGGCGACGACTTGATGAAGTTCGACAAGGACGGCAATCGCATCGAAAAATACCGCACACTCACGACCAGCGGCGAGGATTTGACGCCGACGTCAATCCTTGTCGAGCCCCATCGCTTGTTGCTCGCTGACGATCCCCACGGCGTATTTGAATTCACCCGCCCCGATCAACTTGCGACGCCAAGTCCTAAAACTAAGTAATCTCACGCAAGAATCGCTCTACAGCAACCCCCTAAAGTGTCAATTCTTAGTGCGCGCTGCCACACATAACCGTGACTTGTTGCTCGAGAGCCGCGTCCATTTGGGTTTCGTGATGGCTCGCGGCGGAGCAGATCTGCGCGGCGGAAATCGCGAGCGCGCCGCGGAAATCAGCACCGTCGAGACTTGTGCCATTGAATTGCGCTCCACTTAGAATGGCTCCCTGCAGAACCGCGCCGCGCAGGTCGGCGCCACGCAGGTCCCCAGCATCCAGAAACGTTCCGTTGAATTGGGCGTTTTCGAGTTTCGCGCCTGCCAGTTTTGCCGAGCCGAGATACGCGCCGCGTAAATCAGCCTGGTTCATTTCTGCGTTATTCAGATCGGCGTCGCGCAGGTCAGCCTTCTCGAAGCTCGCGCGTGACAGTTGCGCATTGGTCAGGTTGGCTTCGTACATATTCGCACCGTCGAGTCGTGCACTCACAAGAATTGCGCCGGTCAAGGAACTGTATGTGAGATCCACACCGGCCAAATCCGCCCGATCGAGGACAGCTGAATTGAAATTCGCCTGTCGCAGATTTGCGTCGCGAAAATCGGCCTGCGAGAGGTATGCTCCCCGCAAGTCAGCACTCTGCATCCGCGCATTCACGAAGAAAGCGCCGGACCCTTGCGCATAGCGTAGACTTGCGTACGGAAGCCGCGCTCCTTTCACCAGCTTTAAATCCTCATCTTTTCCGGACCATCCCGCGGGAGCCGCCGAAACTGCGGCACTCGTTATATCGGGAAATGGGTCGTAACCCAGCACCCAGAAAATGTCGGCAGTCCAGCGGCGAAAGTTGGCCGGCCTCAATCCTGGAGCGCGTCCGTTCCCGTGGGGCGCGCCTAGAATCGCGCCCACCGACAGCATCAACAAAAGCAAACATGCCCCGAGCGTCAACGCCGTGAACCATCCGCTTTGCCAGGACTCTATGAATCGTTTCCCGTCACTCGCACGACGCGCCGGCACAAATATACTGCTCGCGTTGCCGGGCAGAAAGCCGCCCATTGCTGCCGCAAGCAAAATAAAAAATATCTGCAACAGGCTGCCGCGCAGGTCCTGTTCGGTCAGATAGCGCGCCCACAATAAGACCAGCGTTGCCGGAATCATCCAATACGCGATCAGCTTCGAAATCATGCGCTGCAAAAAACGAAGAGACGCGCGGTCCGCATCGAGTTCGTCGAGACGCGCGGGCGCCAGTGCGATAACTGATGCCGGAACATATTCCGCAATTCTTCGGCCGTCCGGAAACACGGCGGGCAGTTCGCCGAGCGCGTCCCACAATCGTTGCAGAAAGAAATGGAAGCCGATGTAGGCCCCTGCAAGTAGCAACGGCGCAATCAAGTAAAAAGCAAGCGTTGGCATTGCATTGCCCACGGCCGGGGAATTTCGGAGCAGTTGCACGTCCTTCGTCCTGGCGACAACTAACCACACTAGAGCGCATGCGATCGTCATCGCAATCAGAAGCACGCGTAGGATTCTCGATACAGCCGCGATTTTCGTGAGTCCTTCGAAGGGATAGATCGATTCAGGCAGCTCTGCGCCGAAAAGACTCGCCCCCGCCAGTTGCCGCGCCACCAGGCCCGTGGCATTAGCCAAATTCGCGCCCGCCAAACTCGCTCCGCGCAAATTTGTGCTGACGAGGTTCGCCTCGCTCAGGTCCGCTTCAATCAGGCACGCCCCACGCAAATCGGCTAGCAGTAGATCGGCGCCTTTCAAATTCGCGCGCAGCAGGTTCGCGCCGGGCAGCTCAGCGCCCATCAAGTCGACGCCTTCAAAATTTGCGCCGATCAGATCGGCTTTTCTGCCGGCCTCGCCCCGCGATTCCACCCACGCACGGTGGTCCTCGACGATCTCATCCAATTCGGGATCGCCGAATTTCCGGCACCAATAATTGAGCATGGTTGCGGCTTTCGATTCTTCTTCGACCGCAGCCGCTTGCTCGGCCTCTTCTGCCGAAGGCCTAAAATTAAAACTGAATTTCATCGACACCCCACCGCTCTCTGTGGTCCGCCTCGCAAAAATAAACGCCGAGAAATGCCGGGCCAGAAGCCCCATGCCTCCTCTAGCCTAAGCGCAATCGGGCCGCGCTGTGGCTTCATACTGGCTTGAGTGTCCTCAACGAATCCCCTGTCCTCACGGTCAGGGGCAATCTTGGTGGGAATCAATCAGGGTGAGGCAAGTAGGGCAAATAAACACGTGCAATACAGCAACCACTGTTCTAAATCGGCGAACGCTTCAGATGCGCATGGGCATGACGACGTAGCGGTAGCGGAACGATTCGTCAGCCAGGGGGCGCAACTGTCCCGCCGACTGGTCGTCCTTCAACTCTACGGAGATGGGCCCCTCGGCTGCCGCCGAAAGGAAGTCGAGCAGGTACTGTGCATTGAACCCAATGCTGATCGGCTCGCCTTTGAATTCCTTCTCAATGGCCTCTTTCGCTTCGCCGTATTCCGGGCTCGACGCGGAAATTTCGACGCCCTCTTTCGCCAGCATGAACTTCACCGCGTGCGAGCGCTGGTCGGCGAGCTGCGAAACGCGGCGTAACGCATCCGCCAGTTCGGTGCGCTCGAGCACGACGGTCTTGTTGACCTCGCGCGGCAGCACGGCCTCGTAATTTGGAAACGTCCCTGTCAATTTACGCGATGTCAGCAACCGCCCGCCGAACTGAAAGAAGAGGTGGCTTTCGTCCTGCGCAAACTCCATTTCCGCGTCGTCGTCCACTTGGCTG
This sequence comes from Candidatus Acidiferrales bacterium, assembly GCA_035933575.1. Lineage (GTDB taxonomy): Bacteria > Acidobacteriota > Terriglobia > Acidiferrales > UBA7541 > DAHUXN01. Next base: position 17,026 of record DASYYR010000014.1, read on the forward strand.
CACAATCGCTGCACTTCCGTCATCGCCTTTTTCGGCACCAGGACGCGGACTTCTCCGGGCAGCCCCGTGAGTTTGTGGCTCATCTCCACCATGGCCAACCGGTGCCCGTCCGTTGCCACCATGGTCAGCGTGCTGGGATTCAACACGACGAGCGCGCCATTCAGCGTGTAGCGCGACTCCTCCTGTGAAATCGCGAAGATTGTCTTTGAAATCAAACTGGCGAACAGTTTTGCAGGCAGCTTGACGAGTGTGTGGGGAAACTCGGGCAGCGCCGGAAAATTCTCTTTCGACATGCCGACCATCTTGTACGACTTGCGGTCGCAAACAATCTGCACCCAGTGGTTGTCCAACAACTTAAAGCGAATTTCTTCCTCGGGAAGCAGGCGGACCAGATCCAGTAGTTTCTTTGCGGGAATCGTGCCCGCGCCCTCTTTCTTCACTTTGGCTTCACATGACGTGCGAATACTCAACTCAAGATCCGTGGCCGTAATGAACAGACGATTGCCTTTCGCTTCGCAGAGAAGGTGCGAAAGGATGGGAATCGTCGTCTTGCGCTCGATCACGCCCTGCGTCAAATCCAATTCATCAAGCAAGTCGCTTCTCTTTACACTAAATTCCATCGTACGTTTTCCTCATGGGCTGCTGGGCTGTACTTTACTTCTTTTCTTTATCTGAATAAACAAGGGAAATACCGTAGTAGCCGCCGCACCTGTGGATTCTTCGGAAATCTCGCCACGCCGCTTTACCTGTTTCATCTTGCCGCCCTTCTGATGCTTGTGGATATTCGCGCGTCCGTGAGAAAACTCGTTCACGAAGGGCGAGCAATTATGAATTCACGCGAAATTCACATAGCCGCAGGAACCGCGGTTATGGAAAACCCATTCAACCCTATCCAAACGAGTCGAGTAGCCTGTTGATCGTCTTGTTCAATTCTTTATCTGTGTGACGCAGATTCTCGATCTTGTGGATCGAATGCAGCACCGTCGTATGATGCTTTCCGCCGAACTGACGCCCGATTTCTGGCAATGACGCCGACGTCAACTGCTTTACCATGTACATGGCCACCTGCCGCGGGAATGCGATCTCTCTCGAATTGCTGCGCACCTTCAGGTCCTGCCCGCGCAACCCAAAATGCTCGCCCACGCGTCGCTGAATCTGCTCGATGGAGACTTTCTTCTCTTGCGTGTCGATCAAATTCTTCAACACCTGTTGTGCCGTCGCAACGCTGAGCTCCACTCCGGTAAGCGATGCATAGGCCAACAAGCGAATCAGCGCTCCCTCCAGTTCGCGAATATTGGATTTGATCGAGCGCGCGATGAATTCAGCGACATCCTCGCCGATTTTCACCTGTTCGCTCTCGGCTTTGCGTTGCAAAATGGCGATTTTTGTCTCAAGGTCAGGCTGCTGAATGTCCGCGATCAGCCCCCATTCAAAGCGTGAGCGCAGCCGCTCTTCAATCGCGGAAATTTCCTTTGGCGGACAGTCCGACGAAATCACGATTTGCTTCTGCTGCTCGTAGAGAGCGTTGAACGTGTGAAAAAACTCTTCGTGTGTTCGCTCTTTGCCCGCAATGAATTGAATATCGTCAACGAGCAGAACGTCCATCGTACGAAAGCGGTCGCGAAACGCGCTCATGCGGTCAAAGCGCACCGCGGCGATCACTTCGTTGGTGAACTTCTCGGCGCTCACATAAATCAGCCGCGCGGCCGGATTGCGTCGCTTGATCGCGTGCCCGATCGCATGCATCAGGTGGGTTTTCCCCAAGCCCACTCCGCCGTACAGGAAGAGCGGGTTGTAAGACTTCGAAGGTTGCTCCGCCACCGCTTGCGCGGCTGCGTGCGCGAACTGGTTGCTGCTGCCGACAACGAACGTTTCAAAGGTGTATCGCGGGTTCAGTTGGTGGTTCGCTGAGTCGAAATCGAGCTTGGCTTGAGCCGGCGCCGCTGCCGTTCCTCTCTCCGACTCCGTTTCCGCGCAAATGAACTCCAGCCGCGTGTTGGGACTCCCCACTTCTGCCAGCACCGCCTGCAGCAGGTCGCCGTAAGTCTGTGTTAGACGCTTGCGGAATATCGCGGTGGGAACGCGAATCAGCAGGCGGTCATCTTCCGCCGCTTCCAGGCGCGTTGGACGAAACCACGTCGAGAAACTGTGGGCGTTAACCCGCCGCTCCATGTGTTGGAGAATTTTGTCCCAGGCGTTCACAGTAGCAACAAGACTCCGCCGATTTTCCACGCCAGTGGAAATATTGTGGAAAACCCTACCCCGCGTAAGGGGTTTTGTCGAGCTATCCTATGATTCAATCCCGCGACAGAATCTCCGCCCCACGCGGTGCTGTCGCGAGACTGCTGAGGAGTACGAGCTCTCTGCACTGTTTAAGTGCGAGCGCGGATTCTGCCTAAACGGAAGCAAAGGAGCAAGAGAAAACTGCGCAACGTCGGTGCGCGTCATTCACAGTTCATTCACAGCTTTTCCACAGCGTCAAGCCTCGTTAATTTCAGCGAGAAAATCCTTGACTTCGAGTGTTTCCCTGTTCATTCGCAATTCGCGACTTTCTGTACATGCATTGTGTATGCAGGAACCGAACACGCGAAGAACACTACAAACGACGGGCGGTCTGACTCTTCTACTGTGCTGAAGACCCGGAATCATGCAGCAGCACAACGTCTGAATCGGTGCGGAATCGGCGGACTCCCAGCGTCTTGCCATCGGGCGACCAGTGAAACTCAAAAATTTGCTGAGAGCTGAAATTCGTTATCTGGCGGCCCTTCGATCCATCGAGTGGGTGAACCCACACATTATCCACTCCATTTTCCCGCACAACGTATGCCACCGCCTTTCCATCCGGAGTGAATTGCGGTCCCGGTGGTCCCGCAATGTTCGGATTGGGCTCCAGAAGGCGCTGCGGGGAGCTCGTACCTGAAACTACACTGACAATCGCAACCTTCTGCTCGCCTTTCCTCGTTTCCGGATCCGTCACCGATGCGAGGAACGCCACCAGCTTGCCATCGCCGGAGACTGCCGGTGCGCCGCCGGCGTAGATGCCATTTGGAATCGAGGATCCCCGAACAATTTCCGCAGGGCCGCCGCCAATCGGCACGCTCATCAACCGATCCGCAGTGTTATCCACATAATAGACTCTCTTTTCGTCGGGGGAGCACACGGGTTCTGTAGCATTCTTTTCATTCGTCAATTGAACAAGGTTCGAGCCGTCCGCGTCCGCGCGCCAGATGTTCCTCGCGTTCGAGTTTCCCGAGAACCCCGCAAAAACGATGTAGTGCCCATTGGCGCAGGCCGAGCCCGACGCGGGCAATAACGCAGGATCGCTAATGAGCATTCTTCTTGCGCTCCCGTCAGCGCCGATTTTCACAATCTCGCCCTTTTCTTCAAGCAACAGAACGCCATCAGCCGCCCAGTTGAAACCGTTGATTGGCTGCTCTTGCGCAAGCGCCTGGCCCGGCCCGCTCTCCTGGCTCCCCGAGCTGGGAAGGAGATCGAGTTCTCGCGTTACCTTAGCTTGAACCGTGGCCAGACTCTTGCCATCCGCCGACAGCGTGAGTGTCCGATAAGCGTTCGTATCCCGGGTAAGGGTCTGAAACTTCCAATCAGGAACGGAGACAAATCCGATTTGCCCTCGACCGATCCCCTTTGCGATATACATCATCAATAATCCGCGACCGTCAGGCAGCCACGCCAACTCGAATACCCGCTTGTCATCGAACCGGGCAACAGAACGCGCTTTCCCGCTGGTCACATCGAGCGCATCGATCCCGCCCAAAGCGTTGCCGGGCTGAAGCAGACTTTCGGCGATGTTTTTACCATCGGACGACCACGCCAAAAACTGCGGGGGGTTCTGGCCCGGTTCGAGCCGAAGCACCTTTTCGTCGCCGCCGTCGATATTTGCCGTAAGGACCCGCCACTTGCCAACTTCCGGATCGTTGGCGCGCACGTATGCCATGCGCTTGCCGTCCGGTGAAAACGTCACGCCGCTATCAATGTCGCGCACGATCTCCTGCGGCATTCCGCCGAGCACCGGGGCGCGATACAGATTGAATTCCGTGCTGACATTTGATTCTGCCTGCCTGAAATAAACGTAATTCCCGGCTGGCGAAAAGGCGAGACTCTCATAAGACACTGCCGCGGGAGCGACGACTTGCGTATTACTCGACGTGGGTACGTTGCGCAGCCATAGGCTTTGCTTTCCGTTGTCGCTTTGTGCGCTCAGGATATATTTGCCATCTGGCGAGATGGCGGCGCGCAGGACGGTGCCCGATGTTGTCACCTGATTGATGCTAAAACTTTGAAACGGCGCTGGCCGCGCGCGGTTCAGGAATGCATAAATTCCGTAACTTGCCGCCACGGCCAGAACCACAACAATTATCACGATTACGCTCAGACTCAACTTATGCTCGCGCGCCACGGCGGCCACCGCCGAAGATCCGGAAGCGTGCGCGCTGCCGCTGCCCGTCTCCCGCGCCGCCCCAACCGTACCGGACCGAGCCGGGCCTGCTCCAAAGGCCGCTGTCGCGGGCATCGACGGAGATGACGATTCCATGCCGCTCGCAGCGCGCCGCCCCGAATCCGAATCGCGCTTCAGCCGCTGCGCGTCCGCGCGCAAATCCGATGCGTGCTGATAGCGAAGCGCTGGGTCTTTTTCGAGCGCCTTATTGATGATGCGTTCCAACTCCGGCGGAGTTTCAGGGTTCAGACGCACCGGCGAAACAGGCGCGCGGTTCAGAATTCCATCGAAAATTTCCGCCGAAGTACTTCCCGAAAACGCCTGTCGGCCCGTCGCCATTTCGTAGAGCACTACGCCGAACGAAAAAATGTCCGTGCGCGCGTCAAGCTCGCGTCCGCGTGCCTGCTCGGGCGACATGTACGCCACCGTCCCGAGCGCCGTGCCCGGGCTCGTCAGATTTGTTTCCTCTTGCGTTCGCGTCACGCCAGCGGTCATGGAATTTGCTGACGCGCGCACTTCTACTTTTGCCAATCCGAAATCGAGCACCTTCGCCTGCCCGCGGTCCGTCACGAAAATATTCGCCGGCTTGATATCGCGATGAATGATCCCTTCCGAGTGCGCGGCATCCAGAGCGTCTGCTACTTGGATGGCAATTTCCAGTATCGCATCCAGCGCCATTGGCCCATCGGCAATGCGATGCTTCAGCGTTTTGCCTTTCAGCAGTTCCATGGCGATGAAGGGCTGGCCTTCATGTTCGTCAATCTCGTAAATTGTGCAAATGTTCGGATGGCTGAGGGCTGACGCTGATTGCGCTTCGCGCTCGAATCGCTCCAGCGCTATCCGATCTTTTGCGACATCCTGAGGAAGGAATTTCAACGCAACGAAGCGTCGCAGTTTTATATCTTCTGCCTTGTACACCACGCCCATTCCGCCGCCGCCCAATTTTTCAGCGATTCGGTAATGTGAAATGGTGCGGCCGATAAGAATCTGTGAATCTACCATGCGCTCCTTTTTGAGGTTCGGTTGGTGCGCGGACCGCAGCGCATCTTAGGCTGCGCCTCAGGCTAAGTCAATTTATCCGGTAATACGCGCACCAGGAATGCGTCTTTTTTAGAGTGTTTTTGCCGATCTGCCGCTTACGAACAAGCGATACAGAACCACCATCTAACCATTTGTTTCTAAATGGGATACGACGCATCGAAGAAGAAGAATTGCCTTGTCCAATGCCCAACTTTCCATTACAATTCTTGTTGTTACAAAACACAATTTTTTTGCAGTAACTTGTGGTGGCAGACCTCCGTGCCGGCACTTAGTTCGGGCAGAACTGGAAGTGTTTTCTTCGCGTTCGCGCCAGAGCGCGTCTAAGAAAGATTCATCAGCCCGCATGAAAACGGCCCGCAAGGGGCCCTTAGTCTTCGCCGCGCGCCACCGGACCGCCGAACGGCGCGGGATGAAGCGAAAAACCCTTCGAGCCTCATGTTGCGTTTTGCAAAAAGCGCGCTGAGGCCAATGGGCAAGGCAAACGTCGAGCCAATCCGCGCGACCGCCTTCCCGATTCGAAATCTAGGAGCACCAGAGAATGGGTGAAAAAGAAAATACGCCTGCCAAAGGCGCGGGTCATAAGTACGACGCCACTTCCATCAAAGTTCTTGGCGGCATCGAAGCCGTGCGCAAACGTCCGGCGATGTACATTGGCTCGACCGGTGAACTCGGTCTCCATCACCTTGTCTGGGAAGTTGTGGACAATTCGGTCGACGAAGCGCTCGCAGGTTATTGCGACGAAATCAACGTCGTCGTGCACGACGACAATTCCGTCACCGTCACCGACAACGGCCGCGGCATTCCCGTCGACATGCACGCCACGGAGAAAAAGCCTGCCGCCGAAGTTGTGATGACCGTACTTCACGCCGGCGGCAAATTCGACAGCGACACCTACAAAGTCTCTGGCGGTTTGCACGGCGTCGGCGTTTCCGTCGTCAACGCGCTTTCCGACTGGCTCGATTTGGAGATCTGGCGCGATGGCCAAGTCTGGGAGCAAAGCTACGAGAAAGGCCAGCCTACATCAAAGCTGAAAGACACCGGCAAAACCAAGAAAACCGGAACGAAAATCACGTTTCATCCCGATCCTTCGATTTTCGCCGCCACCACTTATAGCTACGACACGCTTTCGCAACGTTTGCGCGAACTCGCTTTCCTCAACAAAGGGCTGAAAATCACCCTCGAGGATGAACGCAGCGCCAAAAAAGCCGAGTTTCGTTTCACCGGTGGCATCGCTGAATTCGTCAAGCACCTCAACCGCGGCAAGCAAGTCCTCCACGATTCCCCGATTTACATGGAAGGCAAACGCGACACCGTCGACATGGAAATCGCCCTGCAGTACAACGACAGCTACGCCGAAAATGTTTTTTCCTTCGCCAACACGATCAACACGGTCGACGGCGGCTCGCACCTTTCCGGTTTTCGCTCGGCCCTCACGCGCACCATCAATTACGCCGCCAGTTCCTTCGGGATGCTCAAGGAGCAGAAAGACGAAATCTCCATCACCGGTGACGACGTTCGCGAAGGTCTCGTCGCCGTCGTTTCCGTAAAACTTCCGCAGCCGCAATTTGAAGGCCAGACCAAAGGCAAGCTCAATAGCGACATCAAGGGTCTCGTCGAACAGCTCATCAACGAAAAGCTCGGCGAATATTTCGACAAGCATTCGAGCATCGCGCGAAAAATCATCGGCAAATGCATCGATGCCGCGCGCGCCCGCGAAGCCGCCCGCAAGGCCCGCGAACTCACGCGCCGTAAATCCGCGCTCGATTCCAGCGGCCTTCCCGGCAAGCTCGCCGACTGCCAGGAGCGCGATCCCGCGCGCTGCGAACTATTTGTCGTCGAGGGCGAATCCGCCGGCGGCTCCGCAAAACAGGGCCGCGACCGCAAATACCAAGCTATCCTCCCGCTCAAGGGCAAAATTTTGAACGTTGAGAAAGCGCGCTACGACAAAATGCTAGGCCACGAGGAAATTCGCGCCATCATCACGGCCCTCGGCACGGGAATCGGCAAAGACGATTTCGACGCCGCCAAGCTCCGCTATCACAAAGTCATTCTCATGACCGACGCCGACGTCGACGGCAGCCACATCCGCACCCTACTGCTCACTTTTTTCTTCCGGCACATGCGCGAGCTGATTGAAAAAGGCCACATTTACATTGCCCAGCCGCCGCTCTATCGCGTCAAGCGCGGCAAGATGGACCGTTACATCCGCGACGAGCGCGATTTTTCCCGCGAATTGATGAAGCGCGCCACCGAAGAGCACATCGTTACGGCCAAGGGCGGCAAGCAACTAGAAGGCGGTGATCTCACGCAATTTCTGTTGAATGTCCAGGAATACGAACAAATGGCCGCGAAACTGGCGCGTCGCTTGCGCGATCCCAAGCTCGTCGAATTGCTGTCCGAAAGCGAGCTCGACAAAAAAACCGACTTCGCCGAGAAGAAAAAATTGCAGGAGCTGATCAAGGAAATTGAAAAGGCCAAGCTGAAACTTGAAGCCAAGCTCGAATTCGATGAAGAGCACAGCTTGCATGAGATTGTCCTGCGCGACGGCTCGGCCGACAGAAAAATCAATTGGGCGCTCGCCGCCACGCCGGAATATAAGCGCATCCGCACGCTGCGCCAGGCCATCTCCGAGCACGACAAGCCGCCCTTCTCCATCGCCCACAATGGCGACAAAGTATCGAAGGAAAGCGCGCTCGCGCTTCTCTCCTATGTCCTCGAAGACGCCAAAAAAGAATTCACCATTACGCGCTTCAAGGGCCTCGGCGAAATGAATCCCGACCAGCTCTGGGCCACCACCATGAATGCCGAGACGCGCACGCTCTTGAAAGTCCGTCTCGAGGACGCCGTTGCCGCCGAGGAGATTTTCGCCACGCTGATGGGCGAAAACGTCGAGGAGCGCCGCAAATTCATTCAGGACAACGCCCTCGAAGTCGTGAATCTTGATATCTAAGGCGAGGCTTCAACCAAGAGGAGCCAAAATGGCTACATCCAGCTTTTCCGAACCCGCATGGGATTCTGCGAAGAAGGAAATAAAAGATCTTCTGATCGAGCGAGCAAAGATGAGAGGGATGATTCCGTATTCCGAGCTTGTAGAAAAAGTGAGTTCGATGCATCTCGAAGCGCACGACCAGCGCCTGTTCCACCTTCTCGGTGAGATTTCGTCTGAAGAAAGTAGGGCTGGTAGAGGAATGTTGAGTGTCGTCGTGGTTCACAAAGTCGGTGATATGCAGCCGGGGCCTGGCTTTTTTGATTTAGCTAAGAAGCTTGGGCGCGACACTTCGAATATCCTCGAGTGTTGGGTGCACGAATTGAAAAAGGTGCATTCAGTTTGGTCAGGCGCCTGATTTGAGGCTATGGTTTTTGAAGCGGACTGAACAGCCAGATTCTTCACGCCACTCGGAATGACAATGTGGCGGTCCGCGCGACTTTGAGAGGAAGGGTTGATCTATCAGCTGACTTGGCAAACATTGCCCGGCCTCAAGGGCCTAAGCTGCTCGAATTTTCGAGCTGTCGCAACCCATGCGCCTGACATGGATCGCGGAGTCGCATTTGAATGCGCCAGCGAAGCCGAATGCGCCGATTTGTTGCAGCGTCTCGAAGCTCATTTCGGCGCCCGGCATTTTTCAAATAACGCTGCCGCCTTCGAAACGGTGAAAGCCTATGTGCTCGAATGGGCCGCGAAACGGACGTGACTTTGCCGTCCCGCATCGTTCGGTCGTAGCGGTGGCGATTTCTAATCGGTACAACAGATTATTAGAAATTGGCGTAAACCACTGAAAACAAAGGGTCGTCATATATTCTAATCGGTACAAAATCGGTACAAAACAGCACTTTCTTATTCTTGGATTTTGGGGAGCGGAATGAATGGTCGATGAACAGTCGCAGCAAATACTGACTCCGGTGGATATCGAATCGGAGATGAAGAAGTCGTACCTCGATTACGCCATGAGCGTAATCATCGGCCGCGCGCTACCCGATGTGCGCGACGGCCTGAAGCCCGTTCATCGCCGCATCCTTTACGGCATGTACGAGCTTGGCCTCACTTCCACCAAGCCGTATCGCAAGTGCGCCAAGATCGTCGGCGAAGTTCTCGGCAAGTTCCATCCGCACGGTGACGCTCCCGTGTACGACGCGCTCGTCCGCCTCGCGCAGGAATTCAACATGCGTTATCCGCTGGTTGACGGCCAGGGCAATTTCGGTTCGATCGACGGCGACCCGCCCGCCGCCATGCGGTATACCGAAGCGCGCCTCTCGAAAATCGCCGAAGAAATGCTCGCGGACATCGAAAAGGAAACAGTCAATTTCGTTCCAAATTTCGACGAAAGCACTGGCGAACCCACCGTCCTGCCCACCAGAATTCCCTGCCTGCTCGTCAACGGTTCCAGCGGCATTGCCGTCGGCATGGCCACAAACATCCCGCCGCACAATTTGAAGGAAATTATTGAAGCGACCGTCACGCTGATCGACGATCCAGAAACGAATCTGAAAAAAATAATGAAGCTCGTGCCCGGTCCCGATTTCCCCACGGGTGGCTATATTTACGGGCGTGATGGAATCGAGCAGACTTACAAAACGGGCCGCGGAACTTTTCAAGTGCGTGCGAAAGCAGCCATCGAGCAGGCCGGAAAAGAACGCGAGAACATCGTCATCACCGAGCTTCCCTATCAAGTCAACAAGTCGCGCTTGATCGCCCATATCGCCGATCTCGTGCAGAACAAGAAAATTCAGGGCATCAGCGACATTCGCGATGAAAGCGATCGCGATGGCATGCGCATCGTCATCGAAGTGAAGCGCGACGAAGAACCGCAACTCATCCTGAATCACCTGTTCAAGCAGACGCAGATGCAGGAATCGTTCGGCATGATTTTGCTCGCGATTGTTGCGGGCCAGCCGCGCGAGCTCGGCCTCATCGAACTCATCAAGCTCTTCATCGAACATCGCGTCGAAGTAGTTCGCCGCCGCACCCAGTACGATTTGCGCAAGGCCGAAGAGCGCGAACACATTTTGGTCGGTTTCAAGATCGCCCTCGATCATCTCGACGAAATTATCAAGCTGATCCGACGCAGCAAATCGCCGAAGGAAGCCAAAGAAGCATTGGTGGCCATGGACGTTCGCGGCGCGCACCAACCGTATGAAGACACGCGCCGCAGCGCCGCCGCTGGATTCACCGACCGCCAGGCTCAGGCGATTTTGGATTTGCAACTCCACCGCCTGACGCAGATGGAGCGCGAGAAAATCCTGACGGAGTTGAAGGAAATCCAGGCGCGCATCGCTGAGCTGAAGGAAATTCTCGCAAGCGACAAGAAGTTGCGCGCCGTAATCGTCGCGGAACTTAAGGAGATCGCGAAAGACTATGGCGACGATCGCCGCACGCAGATCGTCGATCGCGTCGAGGAAATCAAGCTCGAGGATTTAATTAAAGACGAAGAGATGGCCATCACCGTTAGCCATGCGGGCTACGTGAAACGCACGCCGGTCGACGTCTATCGCCACCAGTCGCGCGGCGGCAAAGGCCGCATTGGCGCGAAGACGCGCGAGGAGGATTTCGTCGAGCATTTGTTCGTCGCGTCGACGCATACCTATATTTTGCTGTTCACGTCGAAGGGACGGATTTATTGGTTGAAAGTTTACGAAATTCCCGAAGCTGCGGCGGCTACACGCGGCAAGGCCATCAATAATCTTGTCCATTTTCAAGAGGGCGAAAAATTAACCGCCGTTGTGGCTTCGCGGAACCTCGAGGAAGAAGGCCGCTACGTTTTCCTCGCCACGAAACAAGGCACCGTGAAGAAAACCGGTCTTGCCGAATTTTCCAATCCCCGCCCCAGCGGAATCATCGCCATTAATCTGGAGCCAAACGATGAGCTGATTGGAGCAAAGCTCACGGACGGCAAGCAGATGATTTTCCTTGCCAGCCACGAGGGCCAGGCGATTCTGTTCCGCGAAACGGAAGTGCGCGCGATGGGCCGCCAGGCTGGCGGTGTCAACGGAATGGATCTTGCTAAGGGTGACTACGTGGTTTCGATGGACGCCGCGCAGCCCGACTTCGAAATCATCAAGAAGGAATTCAAGCAGGAAACCGAAAATCTCGACGAGCTCGAAAGCGATCAGATTCGCGAATCGCTCACGTCGCTGATGCTCACGGTTGCCGAAAAGGGCTATGGCAAGCGGACGCCACTTGCGGAATATCGCGTCACGTCGCGCGGCGGCAAAGGGGTCATCAATTTGAAAACCACGGAGCGCAATGGTTCGGTCGTCGCCGCCTTGCAGGTGAAGGAAGATTCCGACGTGATGATCATCACAGGACAAGGAAAGGTCATCCGTGTCCACTCCGCGGAAATTCGCGAAGCGGGTCGGTCAACACAAGGCGTCCGCCTGCTGCGCCTCGACGAAGGTGACCGCATCGCCGCCGCTGCCTCTATCCTCGAGGAGGAAACTGCGGTGGCGGGTCCAAGCGAAACTTCCGGAGATTGACCTGTTCGAGCGCCGTTTGGGACAACTCAATTTTGAGGAGGGTGCTGTGACAGCAAAACTGAGTTATGTCATTGAGTTCGTGGAGGACATGGACCGCGCGGTGAAGTTCTACCGCGATATCATAGGTTTGCCTCTGAAGTTTCAGTCATCGGGCTGGAGCGAATTCGAAACGGGCGAAACGACGCTGGGCTTGCATCCTGCCTCCGAGAAAAATCGCGCAGGCAAATGCGAAGTGGGGTTCAACGTCGAGAATTTACAAAGCTTTTACGAACAACTTCGTGCGAAAGGCGTGGTGTTTTCGATGCCGCCTAAGAAGCAGGATTTCGGCGGGACGCTGGCGCAGTTTGTCGATTCGGAAGGCGCGCACGTCAGCATCAGCGGTGCGTGAAAGCGAACCTGCTTCGGGACAGGCCGGGCAGCCTCGGGAAGTTACTCCGTTGGTGGGGCTAGGTAGTAGCCGGGGCGAGTACGGATTTTCAAATCTGGCTGCGTGACACGTACTTCGATGTTGTGATAGCCGTAACGTTCATTGCTGGGCGGATTATAGGCAATTAAATATTCGCCGTGAAGATCGTTCCCAATTGCGTTCATCGCTTTTTCGATGGAGCGGTCTTTAAATGTCCCCATGTGCAACCCACCCGTTCCCTGGCTCGCGATCGCGAGCGAATTCTTGCCCAGAGCATTTGCGCCGTGCTGCACAAGCCAGACAATCAACGGCAGCAACTCGGCTCCGTTTCCCCCCATCTGCTCATTCACGACAGAAGGCGTTTGTGCGGTGCCTGGCGGAGGCGGCTCCGGATACGTTCCCGTGGGGCTCACTTCGATCTGTTTCGCGGGTTCGGGTTTCTTGCGAAACTCCGCCGCCGTGGTGCTCAGCCCGATTGTGTAAATGGAAATGTTGGCGAGCTGCGCGCGCCGCAGGACCAGGCCGAGTTTCGTTTCGCTTCCGCTGTCATTTTTTTCGCCCATCACCACGATGATACGGCGCCGCTCGGGGGGTTCTTTCTCCAGAAGATCTTCGGCGCGGTCCATCGCGTCAAAAAGCCGCGCGCCGTCAAGCCCCGCTTTAATGTGGCGAATTGCATCCAACACGCGATCGGAATCGGTGGTCATCGGGCGCAGCAAATCCACTTCATTGTTATAACCGATCACCGCGGCTTCGCCCGTGCCCGCCATCACCATCTGCGTGAAAATGATTCCTGCTTTGCTAATTTCCGGGAGCAGCGGCTCAACGCGCGGACTGGTTTCCAGAACGAGAACGATGGAGAGCGGGTCGCCACCCTGATCGAAGTGGGTGATTTGTTGCGGAACTCCATCATCAAAAATCTGGAAATCCTTTTGCGTAAGATTGAGAACGGGATGGCCAGCGCTGTTAGAGACGGCGACTGGGAGCGTGACGAGGGTAACGCGAATGACGGTTGGCTTTTGCGAGGTCGGGGCCTTTTGTTGCTGTTGCGCGACAGGTTTCACGTGAATGGGTCCCGCCGGCTGGCCTTGCCCCAATACAGGTGATGCAATGAAGATGCCCAAAGAAGAAACGAGGAGGAAACTAAGCTGGGCGCGGCGTCTCATAAGCTCCACTGTATCTGATTCCTGAACACAGGTCGACGTTGCATGCTTCGGAAAGGGCATCGGGTTTACGCCACTTATGGAAACAGGCTTGCTGCTCGCGAGAAACTTGGCAAGAACCTATATGCATTCAAATGGAACAGAACTAAAATGCTGCTTCGAACTTTTGCGCGAGGAGACTGAATGACGTCGAGAAAACACAAGCCATCACCGAAGCTGATGTACCAGGATCCGGCATTCATGGAGAGCCCGTCAGCACGGCCGATGCGAATGATGGCGGAATATTTCGATCCACTGACGCGGCTGCGGCGGGAACACATCGGCGACACCATTGTGATGTTCGGCTCCGCGCGAATTCTGCCGCACGATAGAGCGGTGGCGAAGCTGAAGCGCCTGCAGAGCAACAAGACCAAGAGAAAAGATCCCATGCACCGGGCGGAGGTTCGCGCGGCGAAGGCGAATCTCGAGATGTCTCGCTACTACGAAGAAGCGCGCGAACTTGCGAGGAGAATCACGGCGTGGTCGCTGACGCTGGGCGAACATCCGCGGCGATTTGTTATCTGTTCGGGCGGCGGGCCGGGAATCATGGAAGCGGCGAACCGCGGCGCATCGGAAGCGGGCGGCTCGTCCATCGGCCTGAGCATACAATTGCCGCACGAGCAGGAATCGAACCGCTACATCACGCCGGAGTTGAACCTATTTTTCCATTATTTTTTCATGCGCAAATTGTGGTTTGCGCAGCTTGCCAAGGCGTTGATTGCTTTTCCCGGTGGGTTTGGGACCATGGATGAGTTGTGGGAAATGCTGACGCTGCTGCAAACGCGCAAACTGCCCGAGCACCATTTGATATTAATTTACGGTCGCAAATATTGGGACAAAGTTCTCGACTGGCGCGCGATGGTGCGCGCGGGAACAATCAGCGAACGCGAATTCAGCATGCTGCAATTCGCAGACACCGTCGACGAAGCGTTTGTAAGGATACGCACGGGACTCGAAAAGTACCACTTGGTGCTCGATAGCGATTGGGAAGGGGTTTGAGAAAGAAACGGGCGGGCGCGGCTAAAATTGGAGGAGGAATATCGGACCGCGTCCGCCCATGTTGCGAGAATTAATTCCTGGAAACCAGCAACTCCGTCGAGAAAAATGCTTCGAACCGCCGCTTCTCATCTTGATCATGCAACATCACCACAGGAACGATGTGCAAGGAACGCTTACACCCGCGGCAGGTAGACATCTCGCCTTGGAGATCCTGCACAAAGCCGTCTGTAAAATGATATTCGGCGTGCGAGCGGCGAGCTGGCTTACTGCCCACCGTCCCGCAATGGGGGCAGACAAATTCCAGCCGGTCGTCCTGCGGATCGCGATCGAGCGCTGCCCGCCCCGTGCGACGAACTCCCACAGTGTCTAAACTTAGTTTGCTCATAATAGCAACCTCCTATGACCCTAACTACGACTACCCTCGCACGATTGGATGCGAATCCGGGCCGCAATGATGCCGCGCCCGTCAAGTTTAGGATAAAACCTTACATTTCTTATTCTTAGAACCAAAGAAAAGCAAATTCGGGCTTATCTAGCAGAATTCCCGGGAACTTCGCCTGTTTGACGGTGTCCATAATCGCAGAGGCCGCGCGAACTCGCAAATAGTACTTTTGGTGCGGCAGTGAACGAGACGCCCCACCAACCTTGAGCAAAAAGTGACCTTGAGATGCCGAAGGGAGGACGTGTGTCCATGCAAGATGAAGAATTTCTGAACAACTGTCTGATGGACAGCGACGGAGAAGTCAGGATTCGCACCAAGCACCGGCGACAGCGGGCCACGGTGATCGCTTTGAGTGTTGAGGCGGCGCTCGTTGTGGGTCTGGCGCTGTGGCCTATCGTGACGACGGGAAGCGCTCCGGCTGAAATTATGATGCTTCCGCGAATTCCCTATCACGGCAGTGATGCGCCGAAACCGGAGACGGCACAGCCGCAGACGCGTTCGGCGCGACCGCACCCAACCGACCTGATCCATTTCCAGTCGCCACGAATTTCGCCGCGCATCGACAGATCGAATTCAACGGCAACGGAGAACGTCACACCACCGGTCTTGCGGGAACAGGGTCCGGGTGTTGACGACGACCAACTGGGAAATTCGTTTGGAACGGGAAACGATTCGTCGATGATTCCGACGCCGCGACCGTCTGGTCCGCGAATCATTCAGCAAAGCGAGGGAGTGCAATCGGGACTGCTCGTTTACCGAGTGGACCCGCGCTATCCACAGATTGCGATAAATGCGGGAATCTCAGGAACGGTGGAGTTGCGCGCAATCATCGGGCGTGATGGGAGAGTTCGCTCGGTGGAAGTGTTAAGCGGGAGCGCTTTGCTCGCGCCCGCAGCAGAGGAGGCGGTATGGCGGTGGCGTTACCGGCCGACGCTGCTAAATGGAGAGGCGGTTGAGGTGGAAACGCATGTGACCGTACATTTTGTACTTGGACAATAAGGACGCGCCGCAAGAAAACAGAAGGGCCGGCAACGCGGCCCTCTGTCGTGGAAGATGTGTCGTTTAGAAGTGAAGAACGACCCCGGCGGATAGCCGGAAATCATCTTGCCGAGTGTTGCCAAAGTGAGTGTTCAAGTAATCGACCTGGATAAGCCGCAATCCGAGCAACGGGATCGGGTGAATATCAATTCCTCCTCCGATGGCTGACGCGAAAGAAGTGGAACTCGATCCCGAACTGCTCACACGCGCGGCGCCGAACAAAGCATGGACGAATGGCGATACCGGAGCGGGAAAGCTCACTTGCGGACCAAAGAGAAACGTGTTGAGACTTGTTTTCACGCCGGCAGACGAATTGTACGTGCCTCCAAAATCGGCCGTGACGCCGACGACCTTGAACAGTTTTTCTGTTAGTGACGCATCCCAACCGTTGGAGTTCGCGCCGCCTGGATTGAGGCGAACGTAGGAATATCCTCCGTAGACCTCGGTGTTCTGCGCGTGCGCCGCCGACGGTACAGCCAGCGAAACGGTGACCAGAAGCGCGAGAAGTGTCGCTAGTTTTCGCATCGTATTCTCCTTCTTCTCCGATTTGAACTTACGCAGGGCGAGCGGAGCCTTCCATGGCTTTCCGCAGCCCTTCCCAACAACTCAAGCATTTCGGATTGCGTGGATGCGCCGGAGCGCTTCCCAGGACTGGTTGCATCTTAGGATATGTGATCAGGCGGGCGGGTTGTCGAGAGGTTGGCCGGGAATGCTCAATGCGTAAACGGGACCGCGGCCCAATTTCAATAAGTTACTTTAAATGAGCAGATTAGAGTCGTAATCGGCGACATAAAATCCTTTGGGCGGGTTCACATTCATTGTAAACAGCAGCGTCATCCGGGGCGTTTTACACCGAAGGGTTGCCGGATGGGCCGCCAGAGGTCTAACATGGGGGTCCTGACGCACCGTCAAGAGTCCCCCGTAACGGTGTGCACGTGAAGTAAGAAAGGCCGCCCATGGCCGGTAAAAAGAAACCGCTCATCATCGCAGCAATCGTTGTCCTGGTAATTCTGCTGATTCTGATTATCACGCCGTTTTTCATCGACGCGGATCGCTTCCGTCCGGATATCGAGTCCGCGCTGAGCGACAAGCTCGGAAGAAAAGTGCAGATCGGGCATTTGAGCGTGTCACTTTTCTCGGGAAGTTTGGAGGCGGACCAGATTTCCATTGCAGACGATCCGGCGTACAACAGCGGCGCCTTCCTCACGGCCAAATCGTTGGCGGTGGGCATCGACGTGATGCCGTTGATATTTTCGCGCGATCTCCGCGTGCATGCGCTCGAATTCAAGGAACCGCAGATTGAACTGCTGCGCACCGCGGCGGGAGTATGGAATTTTTCGACGCTCGGAGGAACCACAGCCGCGAAGCAAACTCCAGCAAACGATCCGCCGGCCAGTGCGACAAGCAGCGGATTAAACAGTTTCACGGTTGATAAACTAAAAATCTCGAACGGCACGATCGCATTCGGCCGCGCGGGCCAGCCCACGCGCCTTGCCTATCAGGATGTAAACATCTCGGCGAATAATATTTCTCAGACGGCTGCGTTTCCTTTCACGTTCGACGCAAAAACACCGAGCGGCGGAAAACTGGACCTGGCGGGGAATGTGGGACCAATTGGCAGCGGCGACGCGGAAAAAATGCCGTTCGATGGCCAATTGAAGGTGAACGGCGTGCCTTCACAGGACGTGGAAAATCTGCTTGCGGTGCTGGGCTACGCGTTGCCGCAAGGATCCTCGCTTAAGGGTGGAACGATTAAAGCGAATCTTGCGCTGCACGGGCCGCTCGACCGAATGGTGACGCAAGGGCCCGTTGAACTCAGCAACGTGACGCTAGCGGGATTCAGTCTTGCGTCGAAACTTGCCGGAGCGCTTGGTCAAACGACTTCGGCTACGGGCAACGATACGTTGATCAAACTGGCGAGTTCGAATTTGCGATACGCATCGGACGGCGTGCGCGCGGACAGCGTGAACATCGTGATTCCGATGATCGGCGGAGTGACCGGCGCGGGAACCGTGAGCCCAAACAATGACTTGAACTTCCGGTTGCTGGCCAAGCTCGATGGGTCGAGCCCGCTGGCGCAGTTGACGAAACTGCCATTCTTCAGCCAGGGCGGGGGCTTGCCTTTCCGGATCGAAGGATCGGCGTCGAGTCCTCGCGTGATTCCGGACATCGCGGGATTAGGCGGACTCAAGAGCCTGACGAAGACGCCGCTGAATCAATTGAAAGTACCGAATCAGAGCCAACTCGGCGGAATTGTCGGCGGCTTGCTCAAGAAGAAAAAGCCGCAGCCGCCACAGTAGTTGCAATCAATTTTGTTTTTTGCGGGCGGATTCGAGCAGGTCCCAGGCGGCTTCGGGGAAATCGACGAAGTCGTTGAATTCGCCCGCACCGCGCAGCCACAAGCCTCCATCGATCACCACGCATTCACCATTAATGTATTCCGAGAGATCGCTGAGCAAAAATGCGGCGAGATTGGCGAGCTCCTCGTGGCGGCCAAAGCGTTTCATCGGGTGATCTTGCCGCGCACGTTCTTCGAGTTCCTTTGCGGGCATCAGACGCGACCAGGCGCCTTCGGTGGGAAACGGACCGGGAGCGATGGCGTTCATGCGAATGCGGTAGCGCGCCCATTCGACGGCGAGGGAGCGCGTCATGGCGAGAACGCCCGCCTTGGCGCACGCGGAAGGCACGACAAAACCGGAGCCGGAGTTGGCCGCGGCGTAGGTGGTAACGATGTTGAGGATGTTTCCGGGCTGCTTCGCGGCGATCCATTTCCGCGCGAGCGCGAGTGTGCAATGAAACGTACCTTGCAGGACGATGCCAACGACGGAGTTGAAAGCGTTCGGTGAAAGTTTTTCCGTGCGCGCAATGAAATTACCAGCGGCATTGTTGACGAGCGTGTCGACACGTTGAAATTCCTTTTCCGCGGCGGCGATGGCGTTTGCGACTGCCGCGAAATCGCGCACGTCGCAGGAAGCGTATGCCGCGCGCGCTTTTTTCGCGTAAATTTCTTCACAGGTTCTTGCAAGAGGCTCTTCACGCCGGCCAATTAGAAATAAATTCGCGCCCAATTCGGCAAAGCGTAAAGCCATCGAGCGGCCGAGCCCCGTGCCGCCACCGGTTATGAGAATCGTTCTGCCTTTGAGCAAATCGGTTTGAAACATCGACAAATTCTCCTGACGTCCGCGATGGCCAGAGCTTACCCCGATTCACGATCGAATCCGATGAAAGATTTGTGGCGTCCGATACACCGTTAGAAGCATCATACTGCCGGCGTTGTTCCCGCTGAGGCTGCGACGGGCCGCCAGAACACGCAAACGCGCAGAGGCTAAGAGAGGAGATTGCGCCCGTGAGGAATTTCATCCTTGGTATCCTAGTGGCATTTGTGCTTGCCTTTGTAGGTGTATTTTTCTATTTCGATTTGGGACTTGCTCCGGTGGCGACGGCGGATAAGCCAATGCCGATGGAGGCATATTTCGCGAAAAAGGCCCTGCATGCGCGGATTAGCAAGGAAATGCCTAAGCGTGACGTCTCGGGATTCACCACGGCGGATCTGGTAACGGGCGCAAACGTGTATCAGGCGGACTGCGCATTCTGCCATGGATTGCCCGACGGAACCAAATCGGCGGCAGCAAACGGCATGTTCCCTGCTCCCCCGCAATTGTTCACTCCGGACGGCATGGTGACGGACGATCCCGCGGGCCTGACCTATTGGAAAGTGAAAAACGGAATCCGGCTGACGGGTATGCCGGGCTTCCGTGCATCGCTTTCCGACCAGCAGATGTGGGACGTGGCTGCACTGCTAGCGCGCGCGGACAAACTGCCGCCGGAAGCGACGAGCGCGCTTAAACCAGCAGCAGGCGATCCGCCCGATCCTCCTGCGGCGAATCCGTCCGCCGCCAGTCCGGCGGTAACCGCGCCGGAATGGAAAGACGCGCGGCAGATTTCTCCGGCGGAGCTGGCGAAAAAACTTTCAGGGCCGGCGGCAGGACGGCCGGTTGTGCTGCAAATTGGATTCGAGGTCCTCTATGAGGGTGCGCATATTCCCGGTGCGATCTTTGCCGGTCCCGCGTCAACGGTAGAAGGAGCCGCGCGGCTCAGGGTCGAGGCGGCGCGGATCCCACGTGACAAAGAAGTGGTGATCTATTGCGGCTGTTGCCCGTGGGAAAAATGCCCGAATGTTCATCCCGCATATGACGAATTGCGCAAAATGGGATTTTCGAATCTGGTTGTGCTGCTGATCCCGCAGGATTTCGCGCACGACTGGATCGGCCAGGGCCTCCCCGTCGCCCGCGGAAAGTAATCGAAGAAGAAATGATCGCCGGAACGCGGCGAGGATGGACAGTGAGCACGGCGGCTTAGAAATCGACATGGAGACGGACGGCGGGAACGAGCACCGGGCCACGATCCTTGTTGTAGCCGGGATTGTTGATGTGCTGTAGGTCAAAGGAAACGAACGCGCCGTGCCAGATGTGCGCCGTGTAGTAGCCTTCGACGATTTTTTCGCGTCCGTAATTCAACGCGCCATCGCCAAGAAGAAAGCCGATGCCGCCGAGCGCGAGATAGCGCGCGTGGTCGCCGGAAATGGCATTGAGAGAAAGTGCCGCGCCAGCGCGATCGTTTTTGCGGCGCCAAGCGTCGCCGCTGTAATCCCCGCCAAGTTCGAAAGCACGATCCACTTCCGTGTAAACAAATGATTCATTGCGGCCGTCATTCCAGCCCCACCGTACGAACGCGCGGATTTTGTCGGTTAGATTCTGTTCGAAATTCAAATCGAAGCCGTATTTATGGCGTCCCTGGCGGCGCGTAACAATGATGTTCGGCTGTGGCGTCTTTCCTGCTAGAAATTCGTCGATCGCTTCTCGATAGCTGCCCATATTAGCGTGGTTCAAATACGCGACGAGGCGAATCACGCCGTCGCGGTGATGGAGGAAGCCGCCGCGATAATCCGTTTCGAAGTTTTCCTCGCGTGCGCGAGCAAGGTCGGCGTCGAGCTGAATTCCGTTGGCGACTTTGGGCATAAGCGCTTCGGCGAAGCGCACGGACCAGCGGCCATCATCGTATTCCACCATCGCGCCGTCGGTGTAACCGCGCGTGTTCGCGGCATAGTCGTATGCGCCGCTGTTATCGACGGTCCAGTTTAGAAACTGGAGATGGGAGTCGCTGCCAGGGCCGTTTGTGTCGAAAAAATCCGGAACACTGAATTTGCCGATCCAGAATTCGAGGCGGCGTTTGGGAAGCGAAGTGGCGAGTTGGAGCCAATTGCGCTGTGCAGGGACACGTTGTGAAGACAACGGAATGATTTGGCGGAGCAACGCGCGAGCAAGATACGGCGCGCGGGAAAGCGGAATGCCTGCCGCTGTGCGTACCACGTCGAGATTGGTGTACCCAGCGAGGCCAACCGAGTTGCCGATTCCTCCGCCCGTCGAGTCTTCGACATCGGCGAAGACTTCTGTCGTGTTCGTGAGCCCGTAACCGGTGTAGACCGTGATAACGCGCGAGGTATCACTTTGCGCCGGTGCGGAGAGGCTGTTTGGGCCGCTGTACTTCGCCGGGAATGCCGGATGCCACTGGAGAATGATGTTTGCCTGCCCGGAAATCCACCACCGGGTCGAGTCGGAGTGAGGAAACATCGTTGTAGTGTTTGAATCTTCAGGCGATGGAGAATCGGAAGCTGGCGAGTCTTGCACGGAAGCTGAAGTCTGCGCAGGCGGGACTGTGCGAGGCGGCGATTGTGCGAATACCGGCGAGGCCGCTAACAGTGCGGTTAGAGAGAAGAAAACCGGGCAGATTTTGAGCCGTGATAGGACCATCTTCCACGTCACGCGCTTTCATAGCGATTTTCCACGGGCAAAATCTTCCCGCGGCTCAGAGCAAGAGAGAAATGCCGCGTCAGAGTGACCGCGCGGCGCTCACTTGCATTTAAGTTCAACTTTGGATACCATACCCCGATAGGGTAGTCAAAGAAAAAAATGTCTCATCTTTCGAGAGAAAAACTGGACCTCATCAACCGGACCAAGAAAGTGGTGGGACAACTCGAGGCAGTACAGCGCGCGTTAGAGGAAGACGTTGCTTGCGCTGATCTACTTCAGCGACTAGCCGCCGCGCGCGGTTCCATCAACAGTCTGATGGGAGAGCTTTTGGAGGATCACATCCGCAACCACATGCCGCGAAAAACCAAATCTTCGGAAGAAGCAGCGGACGACGTGATTGAGATCGTGCGGACGTACTTGAAATAAAACTAGCCCAGAGCAATCCTGCTGCAAAGAATCTTAATCAAAAAAAAGGCGAGGCCACCTTGTGGTGTGCCTCGCCCGGGCTGGTCTACGTTGCGTTACGGATGTTTGTTGTCGACCTAAAACTGCAGCTTCAATGCGAGTTGGATCTGGCGCGAAGAGCCGAAGTCGCCGGTCGGGAAACGCGTGCTGGTAATCAAGCCGAACGTTGAACTCCCGAAAACCAGGTTCGGATCTCCAAAGTTCGGATGGTTGAAGATGTCGAAGAACTCGGCACGGAACTCGGTGTTGATCCGCTCAGTGATCTTCGTGTGCTTGATCAGGGAGAAGTCCGTGTTTACGAATTTCGGACCAACTACCGTGTTGCGCCCCACGTTACCAAAGTGGAAGACGCCTCCCGTGCTGGGTGCCGATAGAACGGAGGCATTAGCGATCCAATTTGCGGGATTGCCCGTGATTTGGATTGGTGCGCTGGCATCGGGCCGAAGAGTCAAATTCCCGGTGGCTGTTGTGTTGTTGAAGAGAATCGTCAGCGGGTTTCCGGATTGCGCCTGAGAGATGCCGGCGATTTCCCATCCTGAAACCAAACGGTTGCCCTTGAACGGCAGATCGTAAATCGCATTGATGACGAAACGGTGTGGAGCGTTGAAATCCGATGGCCCGTAGTTCAAGCGGGGATTTGTGCTGTCTTCCAAAGTGACCCCCTGCGAACTCAGGGAGTTGTAGTCCAGCGACTTCGAATATGTGTAAGAAGCACTGAATTGCAAGCCATTGGCAAAATGCTTGTTGGCGGTGAGCCACAGCGCGTTGTAGTTCGAAATGCCGCTGCTGTCGACTTCTGAAATGTTGCCCAGCGCCGCGCTTGGACGAATTGGGCTTGACGCAGAGAGTGCCGAAAAAGGAAGCGTTCCGGTGGCGATGTCGGGCTGATTGAGATTGCGCGACAATCGCAAGTGCGTGCCTTTTGACCCGATATAGCCAACTTGAAGACCAAGGGACGAAGTCACTTGGCGTTGGATGGTCAGGTTGTAGGATTGGACGTACGGATTGTCAAAGCCCGAGAAGATGGTTGATGGCGAAAGCCCGGCGGGCCCGGCGGTAGCTTGTGCGTTGTTCAGGCCGATCGTGCCGTTGAACGTAAGCGGATCGCCAAATGGCGGATTGGTGCTAAGGCCAGTAACGGCATTCGTGACCGGCTGGTCAGTCAGGATGGCGTAACCTGCGCGCACAGAGGTCTTGCCGTCTCCAAACGGATCCCACGCTACGCCTACGCGCGGTTCGAAGTTCTTGTTGTTTGTGTGGTAAGGCTGACTCAAACCGTTTGTCCCAACTTGCACCAGGCTGTCGGTAGCCGGTTCGAAGACCACAAGGCGGTTTTGCGAATCGGTAATGGTGTTGTTGTAGTCGTAGCGGAAGCCCAGTTCCAAAGTCACGTTTGACCGGACTTTGTAACTATCTTCCACGAACAGCCCCCAAGCAGGTTCGAGAAGCTTACTGGCACCATTGCTCAGATTGATAGAGAAAGCGTTGTTGGTCGTTTTGGCGCTTGAGCCAGTGGGCGCGCCTGCGCAGGGAGACGAAGGAACACCTCCCGTGAACGTAACCACGCCATCTGCCATGAAGTTGCAAATGTTGCCGTAAGTAAAGCGACCCGCGTCAAGGTTGAAATTGTTGTTATAGAACCGCCGCACCTCTCCGCCGAAGGCAAAGGAGTGGTTTCCGTGGAGATAACGGAGTGTGTCGCTGAAGCCCACAGTAGTATCGCCTCGGCCTTGAGGGAATCCGGCTGGGCCACCGATATTGAACAACCCCGAGACCGCGAGTTGCGGAATGCCGATGGCCGTCGTGACGCCGTCACTAATATTAAAATTCGTCGGATTGAGAAGCTGGTTGGGTACGAAGGTGATGTGGATGCGGTTATACCCGAGTCGCGCTTCGTTAGTCATACTTGGGCCGAAGATATGATCCTCCTCGAGGGTCATAATCTGGCGATGAGATGCGCGAGTATCTCCCCACCCGGGCAAGTTGTTACCCTGCAGATTCGGCTCCTGCCGAAGATCATGCTGGAGCGCATAGTAGCCGTGGAGTTTGTCGTTTTCGCTGACGTCGACGCTGATGTCACCCGTGCCCTGGTCTATGTTTACCGGAGCAACCGCTGAGCCTAGGAAGCCGTTGAAACTAGTGGGGACGCCAGTAGTGCCCGTTCCTTGGGCGTTTGCGCCGGGAAAGAGCGCAGCGATCTTCTGGATTGTCGAATCACTGGTCGCGGCAATCTGAGTCTGTTGGTCCTGGCTGAGCGTGAAGGAGCTCAGCGTGAGTCCTTGCCGTTGGCGGGTCCCTTCATAGCTGGCAAAAAAGAAGGCCTTGTTGCGTTTGATTGGGCCGCCTGCTGCCGCGCCGAAATTGTTGCGAACAAATGGTGACTGTGCATTGGGCTTCCCCGTTGACGTCGTGACAGGGTTGAAAAAATTACGAGCATCAAAGTAGCTATTGCGCACGAAGTCGAAGACTTCGCCGTGAAAATCGTTTGTACCCGAGCGCGTGGCAATGTTCACGATTGCGCCGGAGTTGCGGCCATACTCCGCCGGGAAGGTGGAGTTGTCGATCTTGAACTCGGATACAGTATTGATGGATGGCTGGAATGTAATTTGGTTTTGAACTTCGTCGCTGAGGTTGATGCCGTTCACGAGCCAGTTCGTGGTGTCTTCGCGCTGGCCGGCGGTGTCAATTGCGAAGGAGCCCTGGCCGCGAAGAGGCGCAGTAAGGAAGCCATTTTGAGGTGGCGTGACGGTCCCGGGAACCAAAAGGCCCAGATCCACGAAGTGGCGGCCGTTGAGCGGAATTTCCTGCACGGTGCGCTGGTTGATTACCTGGCCCACTGTGACGCTGCTGGTGTCGACGAGCGGCGCACCGCCGGTGACGGTAACTTCTTGCGTAACCTGGCCCACGGTCAACTGCGTGTTCTCAGTCACAGTAGTCGCGACGCTGAGCGTCAGGTCCTTAATCACGGACGTCTGAAAGCCGTTGGCGCTAATCGTGACTTGGTAGACGCCAGGAAGGAGTCCGGAGACGAGGTAAGCCCCGGATTCGTCCGTTTGTGTGGTGCGGTCGACTCCGGTGTTTTGATTGTGCACAACGACTTTTGCGCCCGGCACTGCGGCGTTGGAGGTGTCCGTTACGGCACCTTGGAGCGTTGCCGTCGATTGCGCCCGCGCGACAGTGTTCAGCGCGAAGAGAAATACAACAAACGCCGCCAAGCGAACTGCGAAGGCGAGGAAAGAAGTCTTCCGTCCGCCTGCTTTCTGTTTCTGCATGATTCCTCCTTGATTTCGACTACCTAATAGAAATTTGTCTGTGTTGCGATCCGGTTCGCATTTCACACCCCGGGAAGGGCGAACCCCAATAAGGCGCGTCAGGCCGCGCACGGAACTCACTAGGTCTGTCTGGTAGCAACCCGAAATCCACAAACGCCATCATATTGGGCATTGTGAAAGCTTTGAAACGGAAGAAGATAGAGTTACCCCCTCGTGTGTTCGCTAGGAGGATTAGTAAGAAAGTATGAACTATGGAAGTCAAATATGTAATTCGGGAGCGAGGTCATAAGCGGGCGGACTTTGCAATGGCACCACCAGAGGTCGACCCACAGTCCAGAGTCTCGGAATGGTTGGACATCCCGATTGCTCGATACTGCCATCTCTAGTAGTCTTTCTGGTTGCGGCGGCATCCGCAGACACTACCGACGTACCGCCTAGGACGATGACGTAGAGTTATGAGAGGACAGAAGAATTGACTCGACGTAATAAGCTTTCTGCTGGGATTTTGGTGGCGGGGCTGATTTTGCTGGCATCTTGCGGCGGAGTTATCAACCTGCCCGTGCCTGTTGTCAGCTCTCTATCGCCTGCCAGCGTGCCAGAGAACTCGGTCACATTTACATTGACAGTGACGGGTTCTGGATTTGCCCCAAGTTCCACAATTACGTTCAATGGCTCGCCGCGGCAAACGATTTTTCTTGGTCCTTCTACGCTGACGACGATAGTGAATCCTGGCGACGTGTCCATACCTGGAACCATTCTTGTGGGAGTAACTACGCCGGCGCCTGGTGGGGGAACCTCGCAAACAGTCGACCTGACTGTGACGGCTACAGCTTCTCCAGTCCCTTCGATTTTGTCGATTACACCGACCAGTATTCCTGCGTCTGGGGCGGTCACGACGATAACAATCAATGGATCGAACTTCGTCCCCACCTCGGTAGTTACCGTAAATGGAGCTAACCGGCAAACTAATTACTCGAGCGGGGCCATACTTACAGTCAGCCTTCAGTCGTCCGACATTGCAACGGCAGGCACGCTACGGATCGCTGTTTTGAACCCTCCTGCCTCGGGAATCACGCCGCCGGGAGGCGGTGTGTCAAACATAATTTTGTTAAACGTAGTGAATCCCAGCCCCGTAATTAGCGCCGTCTCTCCACCTGTAGTGGTAGCGGGAACCACGACGACTGCCTCGATTCGGGTTACCGGGAGCGGTTTCGATTCGGCGAGTCAAGTGCTTGTAAACGGCAGCGGCAGACCAACGACATTCGGTGGGGCAACAACGCTTGATGCGCAACTCGCGAGCGGGGATCTGGCCGCTGCGGGTACATATCCCGTGCAAGTCGTGAACCCCACGCCGGGTGGTGGAACTTCCGGGAGCCTGTTTTTCTCCATTGTGCCGTCATTGACAGGCGCGGGATTGCCCGAATTGGTGGACGTTGCCGCGGACGGCGCACAGGCAAATGACGGAGCGGACAATCCTTCCACTTCGGGACCCGCGATGGATGCCACAGGGCGTTTCGTCGCATTTGTATCATCTTCAACGAATTTGCTGGAGACGACAACAATTAATCCGCCACCTAATCCGCTAACGAATGGCGAGCCAAATATATTTCTCCGCGATACGTGCTTGGGAGTGACGACCGGATGCTCGCCGAAGGAGATTCTGGTCAATGTAGGGCCTACAGGAATCTTGGCCAACGGGGCAAGTTCGCAGCCAGCGGTGGCGTCGTCGGCCGCTAAGATCGTGGCGTTCAGCTCGCTGGCGACGGACCTGGTTTCAGGATTCAGTTTTGACGGAACGACCCCCCAGGTCTTCGCAGCAAACCCTTGCGCAGGCGTCGCTGCTGGATGCACACCAACAATGACTTTGGTTTCCGTCGGCTCTGACGGTGTTACGCCAGCCTCGGGCCCGGCGGGCGAAGCGTCAGTTAGTCCGGATGGCCGCTTTGTGGCATTCACGTCGACGGCTACAAATCTGGTTGCGGGCGCGACCACGGGATCCTCGGAAGTCTATTTGCGGGACACTTGCCTAGCTGCGGGAACGACTTGTACACCGACGACGATACTTGTCTCGGTGGCGGCGGACGGAGTGACGCCCGCCGACGGCTCGAGTTCACAACCAGTGGTTGAATCCAACAAGAATGGACAGTTTGTAGCGTTTATGTCTACCGCGACCAACCTTGTCGCTGGTTCAGGAGGAGCGGCGGAAATTTACCGCGTCGGGTACTGCATTGGAATTACGAAGGGTTGCACGACCTCGGCGGCACAATTGATTTCGACGCCGGATGGAACGGCGTTTGCGGATGGCTCGAGTGCGGAGCCAACAATGACGCCGGATGGCCGGTTCGTGGCATTTGCGTCAAGCGCGTCGAACTTGGGAGCAATTTCAGGAGGCGCTGCCGAGATTTATTTACGGGATACTTGCCAAGGCGTGGTGTCAGGCTGTACGGCAAAAACTGCGATCGTCTCGTTAGCCGCTGATAATGCGACCCCAGCAAACGCGTTAAGCGAACATCCGAGCATCGGGAATTCGGGGGAATTCGTCGCGTTTGCTTCCCAAGCCAGTAATTTGTCGACGGCGACTTTGAACGGCCTCGAAAATATCTACGTCTATAACACGTGCATTAATGGGGTCAGCGGTTGCAAGCCGAGCACAGTCCTAGTGAGCGTCTCCGCGACAAAGACGGTGGAAAACGGGGCGTCGCTGAATCCGGTGATCAGCGGTACAGGGCATGTTGTTTCGTTTTACTCGGCAGCAGGCAACCTTGTGAACAATGATCTGAATGGATTTCCCGATATTTTCCTCGCGGCCACCACTTTCTAATTGCATGTCAGACAAATTATTGGGCCGTTCGCGATTCTAAGAAGCCGCGGATGGTTCAATGGTTGTTTGGCAATTTTATTCTGGGAGAGATTCCGCGTTCCGCGAGAGTTCGTCTGGTAGCACCAAGGGTGAATTCGAGCGACTCGCGGGGAATGCTTTCGACGTAACTCCCGATCAGCCATCCGAGTCCTGCTGGAATGTCTCGCGTCAGTGAAATCGACTGGCACTCGACATAGGTTCCGCCGTCTTTCTGCTGAAACCGCCAATAGGTGTTCATGCGCCAGAGATAGCCATCGTCATGGCCGACAGGGAAGTCGTGCTCGTCGGGTTTGCCCCAGCCAGTTACTTCGCGGATCTGCGTGCTGCGCGAGCGGCTCCATGCGCGGGATGAATCGATGATCACGTAGTGGACCTGATGTTGGGTGTCGAGCACGCACGTGAGCACTTTCTTTTCGTACAGGCGTAAGTACACGCGGTAGTCATTCCCGTCATTCCAAAGAATTCTCGATGCGAGCACGCGCGGCCGATAATATTCAGACTGGTGATTGTAGTCTTGGACGAGCGCGAGAGTTTGCGTCAACGTAGCGCCCGGGATAAACACGGTTCCGATCCAATAGTGAACCAGGCCGCTGGGAACGTCGATCGACTTTCCGTTCTCCAGCGTTTGCATTTTTTCAATCACCACGTCGCCCGCGCGCAGGCGAGGCAAAATCGCTGCGCGCCGTTCCGGCGGCAGGCGATCCACCCAGAGGAAGGATTGGGTATCATTCAGCGAAGTGTTAATTGTTGCTTCGGAAAGGGCG
Source organism: Candidatus Acidiferrales bacterium (assembly GCA_035933575.1). Classification (GTDB taxonomy): domain Bacteria; phylum Acidobacteriota; class Terriglobia; order Acidiferrales; family UBA7541; genus DAHUXN01. The sequence continues at coordinate 46,252 of DASYYR010000014.1, forward strand.
ACATAGTGATCGAAGGCGGCGATTGTTTTCGGCTCTAGCTCCGCCGCAGTGGCTGAATTCGCGACCGCTAGCATGGCTGCAAGGGCGAGCACGAGATGAAGGATCGAGGATAAGCATATTTTCGCCGTCACATGTCGCCTGGACATGGCAGCGGCTGCGGACCGCGCGGTTGCATGTTCTTTGTTCTTCGCGGACGCGATGACGAGAAGAGACATAGTCGAATCAATACGCAAGAAGCGGGCCAAAAGTGTAGTTGTTTAGAAGAAAAACTTGCCACCATTAACACTGCAATTGGGGGAGTCGCAGAATAAGTCCCGCTGCCGGCGGGGGTCAAGATGGGGGAAACGCCGGCGAGCGGGCTTCGATCGGGTTGGAATCGGCCCCGGCTCCATTTGGAACCGTCGTCCCCGCAGCACGTCCCAACCCGCACAACTCATGCTACGAAGCTGTCCGGAACGGAACAATGACTCCGGAGGCCTAGAGGCGTGGTACTTCGGCCGTAGTACCAGCATTGAAAAATAGGGCTTTATGGGGATTTCTTACTGCTCCCAATAGTACTTTGCGTTTAAGAGCATCGCGACCTAATTTGAATGCGCCGGAGTCATTATCTGCTACTGTTTTCTGCGCTTGAGTTGAAGATTCACCACCGTCTCTTTCCGTGAGTGCACGATCAGGTTGTGTTTCCACATGGAAGCCGCGGTTGCGTCTGACGCGCGAATGTCGTAAAGACCTGGCGGGACGAACTTGAATACGAAATGGCCATGGGAATCGGTGCGCGTTGCAAGCGGAAGAGAACCGTCCGAACGTTCAATCATCACTTGGACGCCCGCTGCAGGCCTGCCATTGGGCGCGGAGATTGTGCCGCCTATTTTGGTGGTATGGACGCGAGCTGCAGCACAGGTAGCCAATAGCAGAGAAGTTGCACAAAGACACGCGATCTTGCGCATCATCAAGCCTCCTCAGGTAGGCGATGCAACGATCTTACGTGTTTCGGGCGTGCGGCGTCCGGAGAGATGAGCGCGACGGCGCGTTTCGGGTAACTGGCCGGATGGCCTGTCCGGATGAAATCTGATCCGAATGCACTCTGCACCACCGGCCAGCTCATCAATACTTGTAAATCTTTCGGGCGCGGGAGTGCGGGGGCTGGTCGAGGCGCCCGTGATCGGGATTTGTGCCGCGTGCAAGAGCGAGAAAGTACGTCAACAATTGCAGAGGTAAGAGGAAGACGAAAGGAGAGAGCCATTCTTCCACCTCCGAAATTGCAACCCAATCGTCGGCCGAATCATCTGGTCGAGCTGCGGGAACATGCAACATGATGCGATAAGCTCCGGTTTCGCCTGCGGCGCGGATGATCATGCGTGTACGCTCGTCCGCTGGACCGCCGGCGAGGAGCGCGATGAGCGTAACGCGTTCGTCGATTTCGGAGAATGGCCCGTGGCGGAGCTGTTCGGATTGCTCTCCTTCGGTGGGCGCGAAGCTCGTCTCTTTAATTTTCAGGGCGATCTCTCGCGCCGTTGGCCAATTCGGCCCCGCGCCGATCAGAACAATCCGGCGGCGCTCGGTGATTTTTCGCGCCAGACCTTTCATTCTTGCTTCAAGGCCAAGCGCTTGCTGCATGAAATCGGGAATGTCGTTGAGCGATTTTTGTGCAGTTCGATCTTTCTCGCCGCGAGCGTCAGCGAAGGCGATGGAAAAGAGCGCTAGGCGCGCGAGCGCGGAGGTGAGGCTCTTTGTATAAGCGAAGGAGGTCTCTTGCTCGCAGGTGGGAATCACAAAATCGGCGGAGCGCATGGCTTTGCCTTCGTTTTCGCCGGAGATGCCAATCGTGAGCGCGCCGGCGCGGCGGGCAAATTCCAGGGCGTCGATGGTGCACTTCGTGATTCCCGTGTGCGAGAGGATGATGACCGCGTCACGCTCGCTGAGCGCGGGCGGGTAAAAGACGAATTCGAAGGATTGCCCAACGCGAATATCGGCGCGGCCGCCGGTGAGGTGACGAAAGAAGTACTCTGCGATCTCGGCCGTGTACAGCGAGCTGCCGATGCCAACGATCCAGAGACGGTCTTTTTCCGCGGCAGCACGCGCGGCCAGCGCAACCAGATCAGCGCGTTCGCTGATCATGCGCCGCACGAGCACCGGTTGCTGATAAATCGCGTCGTAGAGATAAAACGGATGCCCGCTGCGTGCTTCGGTCATTTTGTCCTTTTCGCTTTTGATCGTCTAGACAGACTTTAATTGATTCACGGGAATATTCTACTGGAACGCCAATTCCTTCGCGACGCCACTTTTCTGTTACTCTGCTTTGGTGATCAGAGGAGATTCGAATCGATGAGAAAGTTTGGAATTGCGCGCATAAGCGGTTTGCTGCTTGTTTGCGCCGTGGCGGCTCAGGCGCGGACACTGCAAACTCCCGCAGCGAGTTCCGCCGGTTGCAAAACAGAGGAGTTCCAAGCCACACACTTGGATGGCACTACGGTGAAACTCAACATCATCCTGCCGCGCGATTACACGGCGAGCCACCGCCGTTTCCCGGTTCTTTATCTGCTGCACGGCTACACGGGGCACTACTCGGATTGGTGCGAAAAGACGCACATTGTTGATTATGCGAAGCCGTACGAAGAAATCATCGTGATGCCGGAAGGGGAGAACAGCTGGTACGTCAACAACTACACGAACCCTAAAATGCAGTGGGAGAATTACATCATTGAGGATTTGATTCCTTACGCCGATGCTCATTACCGGACTATTGCTATGCGCGGAGGGCGTGCTATCGCGGGACTGTCAATGGGCGGCTACGGGGCGATGTTTTTGGGGCTAAAGCATCACGAGATGTTTGCAGCCGTGTCGAGCCTGAGCGGCGTTGTTGGAAGCGCCGATATGAAGCGTTGGGATAAGCCGCTGACGAAGAACAAGCAAACGATAAAAGAGAACCCGGGTGTGCAGCGGGCGATTTTAGATGATTTTGGGCCGGTAAATAATCCCGCGCGCAAGGACGAAGACCCGTTTCTGCTGATTCGCAGGCTCACGCCGGAGAATTGTCCTCAGCTCTATCTCGCGATTGGCTGGGGAGATAGTCTACTCGGCGCAAACCGCGAATTCGTGGCATTGCTCGCCAAGCTCAAGATGCCCTATCGCTACGCGGAGGTTCCCGGCAAGCACGAATGGCGCGTGTGGGATGAACAAGTTCAACGCGTGCTTTGCTCTGCAGGCGCCCGTGCTCGGCGCGCAACGGCAACGAAACTGATCTTCGATGAAGCGCTCTGTGCCTCTAACGGTCGCAAACGGATGCGGGCGCATTCAGCGTCGCGGCCGGAAGCGCGGCAAGTTTGTATTTCTGCAGCAATGTATTGAGCGCTGGAACATCGTCCGCGTTGAATTTGCGCCATGCGTCGAAATTCTTCGTTATGGCTTGGCATGCTTCTGTTACGGACGCACGAACTGATTCCGACGGCCTACCGTCGCCCGTATCGGCCGCATAAAGAATTTGAGTCAGTTCCGAATTCACTCTGCCGAAGCCCGGACTTACAAATGTACCGTCTTCAATTGCCGCGAAGTTCTTGCTGAAACCTTCGAGTACTTTCACATCGTCCTTGGCCTGAGCATTTGCCTCGAGACTCTTCAGCCGGTCTGCGAGGGCATGCTGCACGGGAGCGAGCGCGCCGAAAGCGTCATAACTAGCCGACATTCCCGCGGTGACCTGCCTGAGGAGGTCAAACTGCGCGACGTAATCGTATTGCGAGATGTGCACGCGTGGGTCTTTTACAACGTGAAGGGTCTGGCGATATGTCTGTCCATTCACCGTGAGAGCCAATTCGTAGTCGCCGGGGACAACCTGGGGTCCGAGCGGCTGGAACCGCGGCGTCACACCGGGAACAGCATCTTCGGTGCCGTAGAATGCGACCGACTTTTCACGCTCGTCGAAAAGGGCGTAGCTCAGGTTCGCTGGATGCGGATAACGCAGATTCCAGACGAATCGATTCATTCCCACATTTTTTGGCAACACAATAGGAGGGGCGAACCAATATTCCGGAACGTCTTCTGGCTTGAGCTTCGTGGGTTCGGGCTCGGCGCTTGAATACTTGCGGATCAAATTTCCCTGAGAGTCCGAAATTGTCAAAGTGATGTCGCCTTGCGGCGCGGATTTCAAGTAGTAATCAATGAATGCGCCATCGGGCGGATTTTGTCCGGCGGGGACCTCCGGTGGCAGCGGCGTATCCTGGTCGTTATTCCAGCGCAGACGAATGGCAGTCTCCGGGCGATAGAGAAATGAGTCGGCGCTTGCGGCTTGTTCCCCTGCCTGTCGTAGCGGGGTGACATCGTCCAGAATCCACAAGGAGCGGCCGTATGTTGCAATGGCCAGATCGTCGCCGTGGACGATCAAATCGCGGACGTCACATGTGGGTAGATTAAGCTGCAACGACTGCCAATGATCGCCGTCGTCGAACGACACAAAAACTCCATTTTCCGTACCTGCATATAACAGCCCTTTGCGCTCGGTATCTTCGCGGATGACGCGTGCAATTCCATAATCCGGGAAACCCGTCGAGATCGGCTGCCACGTCTTCCCATAATCGCGCGTGCGATAAAAGAGCGCGTGCGAGTCGTGGAACTTGTCCACGGCTGCGTAGGCGGCTCCCGCATCAAAATGCGAGGCGTCAATGATGGAAACCGAGCTGCGAGCATCGAGCCCGGGCATGGTGACGTTTTGCCACGTTGCGCCGCCATCACGCGTCAGTTGAATTAGACCGTTACCTGTTCCGGCCCACATCACATTCGCGGAAACCGGGGAAAGCGAAAGCGCTGTGATCACCTGACTTCGCGGATTTACCGGCGGCTCCTTTTCCTTGCTGTTTTCTTTGCTTTCTTCTTTGGGCCGCACGGTCAAATCCGGGCTGGCTTCGTGCCAGTTCATTCCGCCGTCCGTTGTTTCCAGAACATATTGCGAACCATAATAGAGCGTGTGCGGATCCTGCGGTGAAAACAGCAACGGGGCGTTACTCGAAGAGCGATATTTGTTGCCGCGATCAAAAACGTCGACGATCTGATTGGTCCTGCGATCGAGACGGACGATCGTTCCGGGCGCGCCATCGGAATAAACGAGGTAGGGATGGAGCGGGTCGCCGACGATATAGCCGAATTCATATCCCGCCGGGGAAAAAACGTCGCGATCGCGGATGCGTCCAAAGTCGCTGCGGCTGGGAATCGCAACGGTGCCGCTATCCTGCTGCGAAGCGTAAATGACGTAGGGGAATTGGTTGTCAGCGGATAGATGATAGAGCTGGCCGGTGGGCTGGTTGTACCACGTCGTCCATGATTTGCCGCCGTCGACGCTGATTATAGCGCCTTGATCGACTCCCAGCAGCATGCGTTCGCTGTTCGTGGGATCGATCCATAGCACGTGATAATCGTCGCCATCGGGCGCGCCCTTGAAGGCCTCAAAATGTACGCCGCCGTCAGTCGAGCGGTACGTGCAGGTCTGCATAACGTAAACCATATTGGCATTCTTGGGATCTACGAACACCCGGCTGAAGTAACCGTTACCGACGACGCGCGGATCATCTGTGATTTTGCGCCAGTTCGTGCCAGCGTCATCGGAGCGATAGAGTCCCTGGCTGGTGATGGCGAAAACGCGGCGGCCATGGTCGCCGGGAGCGACGGCAACTCCTGTGCGTCCCCATTTCTCCGGAGACATGCCGTCGGCGTCGAGCATTTTCCAGGTGGAACCTTCGTCCGTGGATTTGTAAATCCATGCGTCGGGACCGGGAGCAGGTTTTCCCGTTGGAGGAAAGAAGAGACGCGCCGCAGGCTTCCAAAGCGCTGCGTAAATAACTCGAGGATTACTCGGATCGGCAGTCATGTCGGCGATGCCTGTGCCGTCGTCTTTGTATAGCGTTTTCTTCCAACTCTTGCCGCCGTCCGTGGATTTGTAGACACCACGATTTTCGCTGGGTGTGCCGTCTCCCATCGCACCGACGATGATGATATTGGGATTGCGCGGATCGACGAGAACGGAATTGATGAAATGTGTTTCCTGTAAGCCGATGTTCGTCCACGTGGCTCCTGCGTCGGTCGACTTGTAGACGCCGTTGCCTTGCGTTTGCTCGCCTGTGCCCACGTAAATTATGTTCGTGTCAGAAGGCGCCAGGGTAACAGCGCCAATCGAGGCAACATGCGCAGCATCAAAAATCGGATTCCACACCGTGCCACCGTCGGTCGTTTTCCAAACGCCGCCTCCGGGGGTTCCAATGTAATAGATCGCCGGATTGCCGGGTATGCCTGCGACAGCCGTGACGCGTCCGGCGCGATATGGGCCGATTTCGCGCCAGCGCATTGCGCTGTAAGAATCTGGATTGGCCTGCTGAGCTGAAATCGTCTGTGGAAAAACGGAGACAAGGATCACAAGCGTTGCTACAGCGACGACAGTAGAGAAAAAGACGCGACGAAAATGGCACACGGTCGGATTACTCCCCTCTGGAATTAATTTCCGCCAGAACGCGGGAGTATATACCGACCAGTCTGAATTCGGAAACCGATGCAGGGCAAAATCCTTGGAGATACCAGTTTGGCGAACTAATTCTTGCGGGGCTTGCGGGTCTCCGGCGTGTAATGCGTTTGAAGATACTTGATGATGCGAGCCTGCGCGTCGGTGGGAATTTGTGCGCCGAAGGCTTTACCCATCTTATCGACTTCTGCTTTCCAAGTGGCCGCTGGCAACGGAGGTTGCATGGGGATGTAGCTGGGCGTGTGGCAAGTGTTGCAGTACGCCGCAGCATCCTGGCGTCCGACGCCGGGAACTAGTTGTGGTGTGTAAAGCGGATACGCCGCAACGCTATAGACGCCATCAGTTTGCAGACGCGGAGGAGCGGGCTGCGCGACGCTGCCGAGATTCGTGGCTGTGTAGTAACCGATTTCCAGATCGGCATAAATTGCGCCGACAGCGAGGACGCACACGCCAATCAGCAGTGCTGAAAAGTTGCCCCGCTTTTTTCCAGCACCGATCATGCCGATTCTCCCACGGTTACTTCCTGGCGCTCGATTTTATTCCAGAGATAGCCTCCGGGGTTCCAAACGCCTTCGTCGGGCTGTACGTTGCCCTTTTCGTCGGTGGCGCGAACGGCCAGATCATATTTGCCGGGTTTTTCCGGCGTCCAAAGACATTCCCAGGTGCGAAACGCGTAAGGGCCGAGATCTTCGCCAAGCTTTGCTTCACGCCAAACTCCACGTCCGGAGTCTGAAAATTCCACTTTGACCACGCGGCCAAAGCCGCTTAAGGAAGTGCCGCGAACGGTCACCGGCAGTCCCGCCGGGATTTTCGTCGCGCCATCGGGCGAAATGATGAACGACCGCACGGGCATACGGTTGATGGGAATCATTTTTACTTTGCCGGCCGCCACGTCGGCGGACGTGGTGGTGCCTCGCGGCGTGTCAGGAACGCGATACGCTGGATTCATCCAGAAATTTTCGTCGGGCTTATCGAGAAGACGAATGTCCGTAAGGCATTTCACCCAATAGGTCGCGAAATATCCCGGGACGATCAGGCGAATCGGAAAACCATTGAGCATCGGCAACGGCTCGCCATTCATGGAATACGCGACAATGCTTTCGTCGAGAACGGGATTGCTGAGATCGAGCGATTTCTTGAATTCATAGGATGGCATGCCTTTCGGGCCCTTGCCGCGCTCAAGGCCTTGCATTTGGACTTGCACGGATCCGCTCTTCACGCCCGCCATGTCGAGGAGTTCGCGAAAATGTATGCCCGTCCACCGTGCGCAGCCCATCGCGCCATTGCCCCACTGGCCTCCCGCGACGCGCGGACCAAAGCGGCTGCGGCTGTTGCCAGAGCATTGATTAACGGCGGCGAGAGTGACCGGCCTGAATTTGTGCAACAGATCGGAAAAGGTCAGCGCGAGCGGTTTGTTGACGTTGCCTTCGACGTGCAGCCGCCAAGACGAAAGATCCACTTCGTTTGGGATGCTTTCGAGATGCCAGCGAACGAAGAATGCTTCATTGGGCGTGATGGCATTCAGAAAATAATTTCGCGGCGTTTCGAGTTGCACAGGTCTGTCGGTTAAGAGAACCAACGGCGCCTTTTGTGGATACGTCGCCATCGGCCCGACGGAATTCCAATAGGAATTCGGGCCCGGACCGGTAAACGATGGCAGACGTTTTGCAGGGGTGGGCAGTTGTTGGGTGAAAGCGTTCGCGCCTGCGAAATGAGTGAGAGCGAGCGTCCCGGAGCCAACGCCGATAGTTTTTAGTAGCGAACGCCGATTGTAAGCGCTTGATTTGTGTTCCATTGTGCGATTCGTTATGCGCCAACACTATCGGCGAGGAAATATCTTCGTGTCAAGAATGTTGTGGAAAATAAACTCGACCGTGATTTCTGCTTGCTCAGCAATTCAAGAACGAAGTGGCAAGTGGTCAGTGAAAATCATGCGAAGTGGTTTCGGCGCGTGTAATGCGCAGCGGCTGAATGCGTTCCACTTTCACGGAGATGACGTTGTCCTGATTTTGCAGGCGTCCTTCGATCAACAGGAATTGGTGATGAATGACTACGGTATGATCCTGCTCGAAAAGCTGCGGCGTAATGATGGCGTTGGCGATTCCGGTTTCGTCTTCAAGGCTGAGGAATACAAACCCCTTTGCTGTTCCAGGACGCTGGCGTGCGATCACAGCTCCAGCGAAGCGCACGTGCGTTCCATGAGGAAGATGTCCAAGCTCGCTGGCAGAGCGCATGCCCCGCCGTTTTAATTCGGCGCGGTGATACGCGAGAGGATGAGGGCCCACGGTCATGCCCGTACCGCGAAAGTCGGCGATCAGTCTTTCTTCGATGGTCATGGGAGCAAGAGGCGAGTCGGCGGCCACTGGCCGCGCGATTGCAAGGCAGGAATTTTCTGGTTCGGCGTTCGATCGTTCTTTTGATTTTTGGGTTTCCGTGTCGAGTGTTTCGAATAATGCTCCAGGCCGCCGCGCGGCGCGTTCGATCTGCCACAAAGCATCGCGGCGATGGATAGTTTGACGATTCTCGCCACGAGCATTGTGCTTGCCTTCGATAAAATTCAAAGCGCCAATTTCCGCGAGGGCCGCAAGTTCAGATTTATGGATTGCGGGAATGCGGAGCTTCAAATCTTCAATCGAGGCAAACGAGCGAGCGGCACGCTGTAAAGCAATTTCTGCGGCGATTTCAGCGCTCAAGCCTTTGACGAAGCGCAGGCCGAGTCGCAGAGCCAAACCTTCTGCGCCGTTCTTCTGGAATTTTTCGAGTGTACAAAGCCAGTTCGAGCAGGTCACGTCGATGGGCCGGATTTTCAAGCCGTGCCGCTGGGCGTCTTTGACAATCGTTGCGGGATGATAAAAACCCATCGGCTGATTGTTCAGCAGAGCGGCGGTGAAAGCGCCGAGGTAATGGCATTTCAGATAGGCGCTGGCGTAGGCGAGAAGCGCGAAACTCGCGGCATGCGATTCGGGAAATCCATAAAGCGCAAACGAAGTAATGGATTGGACGATTTTCCGCTGAATTTCCAGAGCAATTCCATTTTTGTCCATCCCGCGGCGAAGTTTTATCTCGATGTCTTTCATGCGCGCCTCAGACCGTTTGAAACCAAAGGCTCGACGCAATTCCTCCGCTTCACCTCCTGTGAAGCCAGCGGTAATCATGGCCATGCGCAGTAGTTGTTCCTGAAAGAGCGGCACGCCCAGAGTGCGCGCAAGAACGGGCTCGAGCGACGGATGAAGGCATTCGACCGACTCGCGCCCCTGGCGGCGTTTCAAATAAGGATGAACCATTTTGCCAACGATCGGCCCCGGGCGAATGATCGCAACCTGCACCACAATGTCGTAAAAGCATTTCGGGCGCAGACGCGGCAGGCAGGACATTTGCGCGCGGCTTTCGATTTGAAACATGCCCACGGTGTCCGCTTTTTGCAGGGCATCGTAAACAGCCGGATCATTCGCAGGCAGACGGCCGAGGTCGACTTCCTCGCCATAATCCGCGCGAATCAATTTCAGGGAATCTTCAAGCACGGCCATCATGCCCAAGCCGAGCAGATCGACTTTCACAATGCCCATGTCGGTGCAATCTTCTTTATCCCATTGCACGACGACACGGCCCGGCATGGTCGCGGGCTCGAGCGGCACAACGGAATCAAGCTGGCCCTGGCAAATGACCATTCCTCCGGAATGTTGGCCCAAATGGCGTGGCAAATCCTGAACGGCAAGGCAAAGCTCCAGAAATTTGCGAATGCGCGGATGGCATGGATCAAGACCCGCATCGCGGAATTGGCGCGGGAGCGTATCGTTGTCGTCTTTATATTCCCAGGCGCCCACGAGACTCGCGACACGGCCTAAAGTCTCGGGATCAAAGGAAAGAGCTTTGCCAATCTCGCGCGCCGCGGAACGGCCACGATAGGTGATGACGTTAGCCGTCATGGCCGCGCCCAATTTTCCGTAGCGCTCGTAGACATATTGAATGGCGCGTTCGCGCTGGTCGCCGCTCGGCAGATCGAGGTCAATGTCCGGCCATTCGCCGCGCTCCTCGGAGAGAAACCGCTCAAACAGAAGATCCATTCCAACGGGATCGACGGCGGTTATGCCAAGCGAGTAACAAACGGCGCTGTTCGCTGCGGAGCCGCGGCCTTGAACCAAAATTTTTTGTTCGCGGCAGAAACGCACGATGTCCCAAACGATCAGAAAATATCCAGCGAGGTCGAGTTTTTCAATTAACGCCAACTCGCGTTCGATTTGGAGGCGCGCACGCTCGTTGTCTGGGCCGTAGCGATGAATCATTCCTTCGTGCGCACGCTGTCGCAGAAAACTCATTTGCGATTCGCCCTGTGGGACGGGATATTTCGGGAACTGGTAGCCCAGATCGTTCAAAGTGAATTTCAAGCGCGAAGAGAGGGCTTCGGTATTTGTAATGGCTTCGGGAAGATCGGCAAACAGCCGCGCCATCTCCGCGGAGGATTTCAAATGGCGCTCCGAATTCCGCGCGAGGAGACGTCCAGCAGTGGCAAGCGTGCGATGATGGCGAATGCATGTGAAGACGTCGAGCACTTCGCGCGACGGAACCCGCGCGTGCGAGATGCCATTGGTCGCAAGCAAGGGCAAACGCAATTTGCGCGCAATCTCCACTGCGGCTTGATTGCGCGACTCCTCTTCGCGGCAGAAATGTCGCTGCAATTCGACGTAGACATTGTGACGGCCAACAATTTCGCAGAGCTGCTCGACGCATTCAATTCCGCGCGCGATTCCTCCGTGGACGAGTGCATGCGCCAGCGGTCCTTCTTCGCCGCCCGTAAGACAGATAAGGCCAACGGATTGTTCCGCGATTTCCTCGGCCGAGACGGAACCTTCTCCTTTGCGTGCGCGCAATTTCATGCGAGTGATGAGGCGGCAAAGATTCTGATAGCCTGCGCGCGATCCGACGAGCAATGGATAGCGCCAGCCGTCAACGGATGTGACTTCCGCGCCGATGTGAGCTCGTAACGAGATTTTTGTCGCAGCGAGATGAAAGCGCGGTACGCCGTAAACGCCGTCGCGATCGAGCAACGCCATGGCTGGAATTTCGAGCTTCGCGCACACACCCGCCAATTGTTCAGGTAAAGAAGCGCCTTCAAGAAAACTGAATGCGGAGCGCGCATGTAGCTCGACGTAGGGCATGGCTCAGGTCAGTCGTAAATCCCCCGCATAAACCAATTGCCGCGAAGCGCGTCGTAATAAATGCGATAGAGGCCGCGCTGCGGGCACGTAGAGGCGCGTTCCAAGTGAATCGCCGGAGAAAAACGGAAATGAATTTCGATATCCCATTCGTCGTGCTGCCATGGATCTTCTCGCCACCAATCTCCAGAAGTGCGCCACGGGCCAGAAGCTGCAACTACTTCTCCGCGCATGCCGCGAAACGAAATGCGCGCTGGATGCCCTTCGCGCAATTCGACTTTCAGCGGCAGCGAAGGCCTGAAGGCGCGAAACCCCGTGGCTGGTTTGCTGGATTTGCGATTTTTCAGTAGCTCATCGCGCGAAGGAGCGAACCGGTTCATGCGAAATTCTCCCGGTCGGTGTGTGTCTATTAATTCGGGCGAACCAATATGGAAATCGCCAACCAGATTCGTAAGGCGCGCAATGGTCAGTTCCAATTTTTCCGGATCTGGAGAGCTAGGAAGAAACAGACCACCCTGAACGACACGCTGGCGCGCGGGTTCAGCCGCGAGATAGATTTTTATAATGGATGCCCGCGGAGGATTGGCTTGCAATTGCAGGCGAAGCAATCGCAGAAGCATTTTGGAATCGCGCATGGGCACAGGCAAGTTCAAAGCCTTTTCGTAAATGTCGAGCGCAGGTTCACCAGAAGATTTGCTGTCCAAGAATTGAGAATTATTTTCTGGAGAACGTTCTAAATCGAATCGCAAGCGAATGGCGCTGGCGGCGAGTGAACGCGCCGTCAGCCGTGCGCACAATTGATCGAGCAAGCGGCCAAGCAAGAATGCCAAAGGCTCGAGTTCCGCGACGGCATAATCGAGAGACATTTCTTCCTCAAAACAAATCGATGGCTCTGCCAGCACAAGCGAACGCTGGCTCGCGCCGTGCGCCAATTCATGCAGCCGAACTCCTTCCTGGCCCAGACGTTCCGAAAGTTGCAAAAGCGGCAATGCAGCCAACTCCGCGCAAGTGCGCACGCCCCAACGCTCGAGAGTTTCGCGAACTTCGAGGGACGGCGAAAGCACGCCGATAGGCATGCAGCCCAGGCGCTGCGCTTCCTCGCCGGGAGGAATTATTGTCACACCCGGAAAACCGCGCGCTGCATGAATGGCTGTTTCGAGATTGGACGAGATAGCAACGTCGACGAGCAGGCTGAGGGCAGCGGCGCGCCGCAGCAATTCATTCGCGACATTTTCTTCAGAGTGAAATAAGGAGGCGAGCCCGGCAAGATCGAGGACGATTGTGTCCAGAGCCGTATCTTCCACGCGCGGGGAAACGGACCAGCCGAGATCGAGCAAAGCGGCGTGCGCAGCCTTTTCCTGCGCTCGCGAACGACTGCGGATTTCGATGCCGCTGAACTGCGTGGCTTGTGATTTTGTCATGCTCAATTGAATTCCCGCGCGTGCGGCGGCGTCGCTCATGGCCACGACTTTTTCGAGGGGAGGAGTTCCGTCGACAAGCACAATCACGCGGTTGCGAAGCGCAGAATCTGCACGCACAACGGATTGTACGAGGAAATTGGGGACGTAGATGGAAGCGAAAGCCATTTGCGAATTGAATAGCTGCGGACAGCGACAGCACAAATCTTCATTCTCGTTTTTTCAACTTTTTCGATTGCGATTCGAGCAGCAAATTATCAGAGCCACTCCAGATTGCCTTTGTTCCGAAAATTCCCGTATCACCACCGATGCTTGCTGGAGCGAATCCACGATGAAAACCTGCCACGACTGCCTTTTGTACGCGAGAACGAAGCACTTCAGCACGAACGTCGAACCCATCGAGCAGGCAAGCAGACGGATAGGCGAAAGAATCCCCTGGGGGCGTTTCAATCGTGGCCGACCAGCGCGCCGTCTCTGAGCCAAGCTGCAAAACCAGGGAAGCGCACGTTTTGGCATTTGGTTCCTGGTCGAGAACAACAAAAATTGTTTGCGTATCCTCGACGCTGCGTCGAAAACGAAACCAAGCATTGAGCGGTACGTGACGCACGGTTTGGGGAGGAATGTCGCTTAAATCCAGAGCGATCAAACCGAAGCCGCGCCCCTGCAAAAGCAAATCCGTCGCGCGCAAAGCCTGATCGATGTTGCAGCAGCGAACCCAGAGCAATTGCTTCAGCTCCACGCCGGCAGCCTGGGCGGAATGAGGATCGAAATTATCGCAGCCATCGACCAGGACGCACACTTCGGCATGAGCCGTTCGCGAAGCTAAAGCGGAAAGAAGAAAACTGGTGCGGCCTGAACAGGGAGGACCACAAATTTCCGTGAAGCCGCCGCGAGGCAAACCACCGGCTAAGTAATCGATTTCCGGAATGCCGATGGAAGCCGTTTCAGCGAATTTGCGTTCGCGATAGTCAAAAGGCGCGGAGGCGCGTCCACGAAGATCGCATTCGATTTTGGCGCGAAGGGCGGCGAGAGCGAGGTTCTGGGCCATGACGGAATCCTGAGGCGAGGAGGGGCAAAATCCAATATTCGCTTTTTCTTCGCCTAGGTGAGATTATGAGCAAGGTGGGAGACGTTGTCAATGGCGGAGTAGGAGTTGTTATGAGTGTTTGTGGCCCATCAGGATGCGAAGCGCCAGTGCCAATTTGTCGTGCATCTTAAATTCATGGTCAAACGCCTGCCAAAGGATACTGGCAAAACGCTGATTCCGCTTGAGGCATCGCTCGCGGAACTGGAGGAAACTGCAAAAAATTGCAAAGCTTGCGATCTGTGGAAAAACGCCACGCAGACTGTCTTCGGCGAAGGAAGGCCCAGCGCGAAGATCATGTTTATTGGTGAACAGCCCGGCGATCAGGAGGATTTGCAGGGCAGGCCGTTCGTGGGGCCGGCCGGGAAATTGCTGGACAGCGCCCTTGTGGAAGCTGGAATCGATCGCAAGGCAGTCTACGTGACGAATGCGGTAAAACACTTTAAATGGGAGCCACGCGGAAAACGACGCATCCACAAAAAACCGAACGCCACGGAAATCGCCGCATGCCGTCCGTGGCTGGATGCTGAAATTGCCGTTTTGCAACCGAAAGTGATTGTCTGTCTGGGCGCCACGGCGGCGCAGGCATTGTTTGGACGAGACTTTCGCGTGACGCTGCATCGAGGCGAGTTCCTTAAATCGCCGCTTGCCCCATTTGTGATGGCGACCGTGCATCCGTCGTCGATATTGCGCGCTCCCGATGAGGAAACGCGTAACCAGGAAATGAAGCACTTCATTGCGGACCTGAAAAAGATTTCGCGAGTGATTTCTTGATGTGGTTTTGCTTTTGAACGAAGAATTCAGGACAATAGAGGCGTTCCCATATCTATAAGGAATCGCTTCTCTAGGTCGTGCCGTGAGCTCATCCCTTGTGAATCTCCCGCTGTCTCCTGCGCTGGAATGGGCGCACCCGCTCGTTCGGGAGTGGTTCGAGAGCAAATTTGGCACGCCTACAGAACCGCAGGAGCAGGGCTGGCCGCACATCCTCGCGCAAAGAGACACGTTGATTTGCGCGCCTACAGGATCGGGGAAAACGCTCGCCGCTTTTCTCGCCTGTATTGACCGTCTGGTGCGCAAGGCGGTCGCAGGCAATCTTCAGGACGAAACGGAAGTTTTGTACGTCTCGCCATTGAAAGCGCTGGGCAACGACATACAAAAAAATCTGGAAACTCCGCTGGGTGAGATTTTGCAGCTTGCCGGCGCACGTGGATTTTTGATGCCGGAAATCCGCGCAGCCGTGCGCACGGGCGACACGCTGATGCACGAAAGGCGCGCGATGCAGAAGCGCCCGCCGCACATTCTGGTGACCACCCCGGAATCTCTTTACATTTTGCTGACGGCAGCGAAGAGCCGCGAGCTGCTGCGTACCGTAAGTACGGTGATCGTTGACGAAATTCACGCGGTGGCCGACGACAAGCGCGGCGCGCATCTTGCGCTTTCGCTCGAGCGGCTCGACGCGCTTACGTCCGCGCGGCCTTCGCGCATCGGACTTTCGGCCACGCAGCAGCCAATCGAATTGGTCGCGCAGTTCCTCGCCGGAAACGGACGACCCACGCCGACGATCGTGCAAATCGCACAGCGACGCGAATTCGATCTTGCTGTCGAAGTTCCGGGAAGCGAGCTTGGGCCCGTAGCGTCGAACGAAATGTGGGAGGAGATTTACGGCCGCATTGCGGAGCTGGTGCAGCAGCACCGGTCTACGCTGATCTTCGTGAATACGCGACGCCTGGCGGAACGCGTGGCGCACAATCTGGCAAGGCTACTCGGCGAAGACGCGGTCGCGTCGCATCACGGCAGTTTGTCCCGGCAGCGAAGGCTGGCGGTGGAAGGCAAGCTGAAGGCCGGTGAGATTAGGGCGCTGGTTGCGACGGCATCGCTGGAATTGGGAATCGACATTGGCACAGTGGACCTGGTTTGCCAGATCGGCTCGCCGCGAGCGATTGACACCGGTTTACAACGAATCGGACGCGCAGGCCACTGGCGCGGAGCGATTCCAAAAGGACGCCTGTTCGCAACCACGCGCGACGAATTGCTGGAATGCGCGGCGCTTGTTCATTCCATAAGGCTCGGCTTGCTCGACCGCATCATAATTCCGGCATGCCCGCTGGACGTATTGGCGCAGCAAATTGTGGCGGAGTGCGCGGCGCAGGAATGGCGGGAAGACAATTTGTTCGCCCTCGTGACCCGCGCATATCCCTACCGCAACCTCTCGCGAAAGGAATTCGACGAAATCATCGCGATGCTTGCGGACGGGATCGCATCACGTCGCGGCCGATACAGCGCGTATCTGCACCGCGACGGTGTGAATCACCGGCTGCGCGCGCGTCGTGGAGGCCGGCTGGCGGCCATCACCAGCGGCGGGGCAATTCCCGATAATTCCCTCTACACGGTGATTGCGGAGCCGGAGCATGTGACCATTGGCACGGTCGATGAAGATTTCGCGGTGGAGAGTTTGCGCGGCGACATCATTCTCCTCGGCAATACTTCGTGGCAGATCCGGCGAGTGCAGGCTGGATCAGTGTTGGTGGAGGATGCGAAGGGCGCGCCGCCCAATGTTCCTTTCTGGCGCGGCGAAGCGCCTTCGCGTACCACGGAGCTTTCTGAGCAAGTCGCCGGAGTTCGAGAGAAAATTAATTCGCTGACCGAGAATGTTTCGCCGAATACCGTGCGCGGAGATGCGTCGCAAGCTACTGCGGCGATCGACTGGCTGATGCGGGAGTGCGGGCTGGACCGTTCGGGCGCGGAACAGGCGGTGACATATATCGTCGAGGGCCGGGCCGTGTTGCGCGCAGTACCGACGCAGCAAACTGTCATCGCAGAGCGCTTCTTCGATGAGAGCGGCGGCATGCAGCTCGTCATTCACGCCCCATTTGGCGGGCGCATCAACAAAGCCTGGGGGCTGGCGCTGCGGAAACGTTTCTGCCGTTCGTTTAATTTCGAATTGCAGGCTGCGGCCACCGACAATGGCCTGAATATCTCCCTAAGCGAACAGCACAGCTTTCCTCTCGCCGACGTTTTTCATTTCCTGCAATCAGCCACCGTGGAGCATTTGCTCTCGCAAGCCGTGCTCACTTCGCCGATCTTCACCACGCGCTGGCGCTGGACAGCCGGGCGCGCGCTGGCACTGTTGCGGTTTCAGGGAGGCAAAAAAGTGCCGCCGCAAATCCAGCGCATGCGCTCCGATGATTTGCTGGCGGGCGTATTCCCGCAAGCGCTGGCGTGCCAGGAGAACATTTCGGGCGAGATAGAGATTCCTGATCATCCACTGGTGCGCGAAACGATGAAAGACGCGCTGACCGAGGCGATGGATGTCGACGGGCTTAAAAACGTATTGGACGCAATGTCTTCGGGACGAATTCGCTGCATTGCCGTCGACACGCCCGTGCCGTCGCAATTTTCGCACGAGATTCTGAACGCGAATCCGTACGCATTCCTCGATGATGCGCCGCTCGAGGAGCGCCGGGCGCGTGCTGTCGAAATGCGGCGAATGTTGCCCGAAGCGGTTCTATCGGAAATTGGCCGGCTGGACCCCGCTGCGATCGCGGAAGTGCGCGAAGAGGCGTGGCCAGATGTACGCGATGCGGATGAGCTTCATGACGCGCTGCAGACACTCATCGCCCTGCCAGAATTTTCGAATAACACCTCCGCGCTCGGTCAAATGCTCGGCAAGTCGATTCCTGAATGGAAGAAGGATTATTTTACCGCCCTGCGAGGAGACCGCGGGGTTCTCCGCGCGAGTGTCGGTGACAGGGTTTATTGGGTGGCGGCGGAAAAGGCATCGATGTTCGCAGAGCTTTTCGCCGCTGCGCGTTTCGATGACGCGCTTCACGATTTCCAGAATGGTGCGCAGGTCGCTACTTTTTCACACGAAGAAGTGTTGGGCGCTTGCGTCACGGGCTGGATGGCGCACAGCGGTCCCGTGACGGCGCAGATCCTCAGCGAGGTGCTCGGAATCGCGAGTCAGGAGATCGAGCAAGTTTTCCTGCGCCTCGAAGCCAGCGGCTCGGTGTTGCGGGGGCAATTCACGGGCGCTTCGGGCAACGAAACCGAGTGGTGCGACCGCAGGCTGCTCGCGCGCATTCATCGGCTGACGCTCGGCGCATTGCGCAAAGAAATACAACCGGTGACTGCAGCGCAGTTTGTGCGCTGGCTATTGCGCTGGCAGCATGTCGCGCCGGGAACGCAAGTTTTCGGCGAACGTGGCGCGCTGGAGATCTTGCAACAGCTCCAAGGATTCGAGGTGCCTGCAAATTCCTGGGAGCGAGAAATTCTGAGGCGACGAATCGCGGACTATGATCCGAACGTGCTCGACCAACTCTGCCTAACGGGCGCGGTCGGCTGGGGGCGCCTATCGCCACATCCGGCGACCTTGGTGGAGCAGAACGGAATGAATCGGCGTGTGATTCCCACCAGTGTCGCGCCCGTGGCATTTTTCGTTCGTGACGACGCGGAGTGGATGACTTTGCCGCACGCGCCCAGCGACGGCGTTGATGGTGGTGAACCGCGCGGGCTCAGCCGAAATGCACACGACATATTGACGTACCTACGCCAGCACGGAGCGTCATTTTTTGCGGATATTGTGCGCGGCACCGGAAAGTTAAAGGCAGAAGTCGAAACAGCGCTATGGGAACTGGTGACCGCGGGACTGCTAACGGCCGATGGCTTCGATAATATTCGCGCGCTGATTGACCCAAAGCGCCGCTCAGGCCACGGCCGTGGCCACAACGCGCGACCACGCCACAGTCTTGGCCGATGGTCGCTGCTTTATGCGAGCGAAGCGCCCGACAAGACCCGTACGGTGGAGGCGATCTGCTGGGTGCTGCTCAAAAGATACGGCGTGGTGTTTCGCGAAGTTATGGCGCGAGAAAGCATCGTTCCGCGCTGGCGTGAATTGCTGATCGCCTTCCGGCGGCTCGAAGATCGAGGCGAAATACGTGGAGGCCGATTTGTGAGTGGGTTTCTAGGCGAGCAATTTGCGCTGCCGGTGGCGGTCGAGTCTGTGCGCGCAATCAGAAAAGCCGAACCTTCCGGTGAGATCGTAACTGTATCCGCGGCTGACCCTTTGAACTTTGCGGGAATTTTATTGCCGGGCGATCGCATCGCGGCGAATTCTGGAAAAACGATTACGCTTCGGGACGGTGTGCCTGTTGAAATGGAGGACGCCGCCGGATTTGCCCGTGCGATGGCAGTTTGACCGCTTTCGCAGGCGCATCCGCGGATGGGAAATCAGAAGGTTGGCCGCGCAGTATTGCCAACAACGTTAGCCGCGACCGGTACTGCCTGGTCATAGACAGCTGGCAATTTGATGGGGATAACCACCTCGACGACGGTCCCGGGATTCGAGTTCCGGAGCTGCAATTCGCCGCCGAATTCCTTAACTCGTTGCCGCATGCCTCCGATGCCGATGCCGATACTGTCTGGCCGAAACTCGACAATGTGATCCGAAATCCCTTTGCCATCATCGCGCACCGTGACGACAACCTGGCTGTCTTGCTTAAGGATGGTCACCCATCCTTTGCGCGCGCCGGAGTGCCGAAACACGTTGGTGAGAGCCTCCTGCACGATACGAAAAACAGCAGTCTCCAACTCGGGCGCGATTCTTGGAAAACTGGAAGGCTGAACATCAAGATCTGTCTCAATCCCGCTGCGTTTTGTGAATCCCTCCAAGTACCACTTCAGCGCGGCTCGCAGACCCACTTCGTCGAGCAGTGGAGGATGTAAGAGGTGAGATATGCTGCGGACTTGCTGGATCGTACGATCAATCAGGGTACTCACGTCGGCGGCCACTTGCTTTCTCGACGCGGAGTGATCCTGTTGCAGGATCCCATCCAACATCATCTTAATCGCAACTAAGTCTTGGCCTAAGCCATCATGTAATTCGCGCGCGATTCGCCGCCGCTCTTCGTCCTGGGTCGCAATCAAGCTGCTGGAGAGACGGCGCAACTCCGAATTCAAGACTTCCAACTGATGCGTCTTGCGATGCAGTTCCGCAAAAACGCTGACCTTGGCGCGCAACAACTCGGGGACGACAGGAACGGAAATATAGTCGACCGCTCCGCGCTGGTATCCCTTGAGGCGATCGAGGTCCGTCAGGTGCACAGCGGAGATGAAAATAATTGCCGTCTTCTGAAATCGCGGATGCTGACGGATCATCTCGGCCAGTTCAAAACCATCGAGTTCGGGCATGCTGACATCCATAAGGACGACTGCAATGTCCGTCTTTAGTAAGTGCTCCAGCGCTTCCCTGCCAGAATTCGCTTTAATGAGGTTCTCTCCCAATTCATTGAGTATGGCTTCATAGCTGAGCAGTTTAGCGGGTTGATCGTCCACCATGAGTATGTTGGCCTTTTCCGGCATGCAGTTTACCTTCCTCCGCCTGATGAATTCGAGCCCCTTACTATAGGCGCGCGGTTCGATTTATCGATGCAGCCACATTCGCAAAGCCGATAGGAGTTGCTCCGTGTTTACGGGTTTCGCCAAATACTCCGAAGCCCCGGCTTCCAGACACTTCTCGCGATCGCCTTTCATGGCCTTTGCGGTCAAGGCGATGATGGGCAGGCGGCGCAAAGAAGGGTTTTGGCGGATCACTTGCATGGTCTCATAGCCGTCCATCTCAGGCATCATGATGTCCATCAAGACAATCGCTGTGTCGGGCATTGATTCTAGCATTGTGATTGCTTCCCGGCCGGTACCAGCAGTAAGCACGGTCATGCCGCGACGCTCCAGAACACTGCTGAGCGCGAAAATATTCCGCACGTCGTCGTCGACTACGAGCACTTTCTTACCCACCAAAGCATCATCTGAACTGTGCAACCGGTCGAGCATCTTCTGCTTCTCTGCCGGAAGATCACCAACGACGCGGTGCAAGAACAACGCCGTCTCATCGAGCAATCGTTCGGGCGATTCGACGCCCTTGACCACCACGCTGCGCGCCAGCGTGTGCAGACGAGCGTCTTCTTCCGGCGATAGTTCTTTACCGGTGAAGACGACCACAGGCAATTCGCTGAGCGCTGGTGTATCGCCGAGCCGCTCCAAAACCTCGAACCCCGACATGTCCGGGAGACGAAGGTCAAGAACCACGCAATCGAATTGCTCATCCGAGAGCATTTCGAGGGCTTCAGCGCCTGTGGCTGCAACGGAAAGGTCGATGTCGTCGTATCCGAGGAGTTCCCGAATACTAAGTTGTTCGGCGGGATTGTCCTCCACGATCAGAAGCCGCTTGCGCCGTGACATCGCGTATTCTTTAATGCGAGTCAAAGCTGTCTCAAGCCCCTCGGGAGTGGTTGGCTTCGTAACAAAAGCGAATGCTCCGCGTGCCAAGCCATGGTGTCGATCCTCATCAAGGGTCAACATCTGGACAGGGATGTGGCGTGTGGCTGGATCCTGTTTCAAATGGTTAAGCACCGTCCAGCCGAGCATGTCTGGAAGAAAAACGTCGAGGGAAATGGCCGTGGGATGGAATTCGCGCGTGAGGGCAAGCGCCTCGGCGCCACGCATCGCCACGAGGACCTTAAAACCCTTATCGTGGGAAAGATCACACAAGACGCGAGCGTAGTGTGGATCGTCCTCGACAATCAGTAGTACAGCATCGTCCGGCTGCAGCTTGTCGCGATCGTCCGCGATATGCTCGACCGGAATTTCCGTCACCGTCATGCTGGACAACTTGACAGGCGAGATAGACGTCGTCGCTTTCCCTTCCAATTGACGAGCGAGCACGTTGATGTTGGGCGTCGAAGGACCCACGTACGTCTGGGGTATATACAGTGTGAATGTGCTGCCTTTTCCTGGCGTGCTGCGCAATTGGATTTCGCCTCCAAGCAGACTGGCGAGCTCGCGGCTGATTGCCAATCCAAGGCCGGTTCCACCGTACTTGCGGCTCGTGCCCGCGTCCGCCTGCTGGAAAGCCTCGAAAATAATTCTCTGCTTTTCGGACGGAATACCGATGCCGGTATCGGACACCTCGAAGGCTACAACCGAGGCCGCTCCGCCGAGAATCGGATGCTCTTCGCTCCAGCCCTTTTCCGTAACCGACACAGAAAGCCGCACAGTTCCTTGTTCGGTAAATTTGAACGCGTTAGAGAGCAAGTTCTTAAGCACTTGTTGAAGACGCTTAGAGTCTGTCACGAGGCTGCGGGGCAGATGTGAATCCGCCTGGACTTCGAAAGTAAGCCGCCGATTTTCCGCCTCGTGTTTGAATGGCCGCGAGACTGTTTCGAGTAGGCTGGTGAAGAAGACTTCTTCTGCGTCGACCGACACCGTACCGGATTCGATTTTCGACAGGTCAAGAATATCGCTGATGAGATTCAACAAATCGGTGCCTGCTCCGTGGATCGTACGGGCAAATTCGACCTGCTTTGGCGTCAGATTTTTGTCGGGATTGTCGCCGAGCTGCTGCCCTAGAACAAGAATGCTGTTGAGAGGTGTACGCAACTCGTGTGACATATTGGCCAAAAATTCAGATTTATATTTGGAGGTAAGCGCGAGTTCCTTGGCTTTGTCTTCCAGCGCCCGGCGTGCTTGCTCGATTTCCTGGTTCTTGCGTTCTACTTCGACGTTCTGTTCGGCAAGCTGCTGGGCTTTTTGCGCCAACTGCTCGTTGGTCTGCTGCAATTCTTTCTGTTGTGTTTGAAGTTCAGTGGCGAGCTGCTGAGATTGTTTGAGCAGGCCCTCGGTCTGCATCGTCGCCTCGATACTGTTGAGCACAATGCCGATGCTGGCGGTCAGTTGCTCCAAAAACGCGAGGTGCGAAGCCGTGAAAACGTTCAAGGAAGCCAGTTCAATTACGGCCTTAGCGCGATCTTCGAAAAGTACAGGGAGCACGATCACATTTTGTGGCACAGCTTCGAACAATCCGGAGCGGATTGGGACCGTGTCTTTTGGCAAATCGGTTATCAGCATGCGGCGCTTTTCTGCAGCACATTGCCCCACGAGACCCTCGCCCACTTGGAGACGCTGGCGATGGCCGTCTTCGCCATCGTCCGCAAACGCTGACAATAAAACCAAGCCTTCGGACTCTTCTGTTCCTACTTGATAGATCACGCCCTGCTGGGCGTTGACCAGGGGCGCCAGCTCAGACAACAGCATGCGTCCCACGGTGGTTAGATCTCGCTGACCCTGCAACATGCTGGTGAAGCGCGCAAGGTTCGTCTTGAGCCAGTCTTGCTCGGTGTTGCGGTCGGTGGTCAACCGGAGGTTGTCGATCATGGTGTTGATGTTGTCTTTCAGCTCCGCGACCTCTCCGCTGGCCTCCACCTGAATCGAACGGGTCAGGTCGCCCTTGGTCACGGCCGTTGCGACTTCGGCGATGGCTCGAACCTGGTTCGTCAA
>DASYYR010000022.1:0-10866 GCA_035933575.1 Candidatus Acidiferrales bacterium
ACGATGAGCGCGATCTCCGGATGGTTGGTGGTGATGGAATTAGCGAGCGACTGGAGCATCATGGTTTTTCCGGTGCGCGGTGGCGCAACGATCAGGCCGCGCTGGCCCTTGCCGACGGGGCAGAGCATGTCGAGAACGCGCCCGGTGAGATTTTCCTTGGTGGTTTCCAGACGAATGCGCTCCTGCGGGTAGAGCGGCGTCAAATTGTCGAAGAAGATTTTGTTGCGCGCGACTTCGGGATCTTCAAAGTTAACCGCTTCGACCTTAATCAGCGCGAAGTAGCGTTCGCCGTCTTTGGGAGGGCGCACCTGGCCGGAGACGGTGTCTCCCGTGCGCAGATCGAATTTGCGGATTTGCGACGGCGAGACGTAGATGTCGTCGGGGCCGGGCAGGTAATTGTATTCGGGCGCGCGAAGGAAGCCGAAGCCGTCGGGGAGGCATTCGAGAACGCCCTCGGAGAAAATCAGGCCGTTCTTTTCGGTTTGCGCGCGGAGGATCTGGAAGATCAACTCCTGCTTGCGCATGCCGCTGGCGCCGGGGATGTTGAGTTCCTTGGCAATTTTCGCCAGGTCGGTGATGTTGCGGTCCTTTAATTCTGCAAGACTGATGCTCATCTGATATTTCCTTGAATTGATTTATTCGATTTTTGCTTCTACGCCTAAGTTTTTGACCTGAGGTTTCTCGGGCACGGGAGCACTCGGGATGTTCCTCGGGCAGGTGAACTTTCGAACCAGCCGGAATTTCCCCTCCGGCCTACAACTTCATTTCATCTTCGTGGAAAAACCGAAGGCCTAGTTGGTGAATTCGTTGTCCTGCGGCGCGCCCGCGTCAAATTCAGGCGCGACTTCGGGAACCGGCGCGGGACTGGCCGTCAAAGGCCGCTCGAGCGCCAAATACAACACTTCGTCCATGGTGTCGACAAATTTTACGGACATCTGGGCCTGAATTTCGGGCGGAACGTCGGCTAAGTCCTTCTCATTGTCGCGCGGAAGAATCACGGTGCGCAAACCCAGGCGGTGAGCTGCGAGCAATTTTTCCTTCACGCCGCCGATGGGCAGCACTTTGCCGCGCAAGGTGATTTCGCCGGTCATGGCCAAATCGCACCGAACGGGAATGCGCGTGAGCGCGCTGGCGATGGAAGTGCACAGCGTGATGCCCGCCGAAGGGCCGTCTTTCGGAATGGCGCCTTCGGGCACATGTACGTGAATATCCAGATGGCGATAAAAGTCCCTTTGCAGGCCGAAAAGATGGCTGCGCGAACGGACGTAGCTCATGGCTGCTTGCGCGGATTCCTGCATGACGTCGCCGAGCTTTCCGGTGAGCGTCAGGCGGCCCTTCCCCTGCATGAGCGTGGCTTCGGTGCGGAGGACTTCGCCGCCCACTTCGGTCCAGGCCAAGCCCACCGCTAGGCCGACTTCATTCTTCTTCTCCGCGAGCATGTCGCGATACTTGATGATGCCGAGATAGGAATTTACGTTGGCTGGCGTGACGTCGACGGTGGCGGACTTGCCTTCGGCAACGAGCTTGCGCGCGACCTTGCGGGAAATATTCGCGATTTCGCGCTCCAAATTGCGGACGCCAGCTTCGTGCGTATAGTGACGAATCAAGTGCAGCAAGCCCTCATCGGTGAAAGTGACATTTTCCTCGGCGATCCCGGTCGCTTCGCGTTGCATGCGGACCAGGAAGCGCTTGGCGATTTGCATTTTCTCCTGCTCGGTGTAGCCGGGAAGCCGGAGAACTTCCATGCGGTCCTGAAGCGGCTGCGGAATCGTGTGCAGGACGTTTGCGGTGCAAACGAACATCACTTTTGAGAGGTCGTACTCGACGTCTAGATAATGATCAGTGAAGGCGTGGTTGAGCTCGGGATCGAGCACTTCCATGAGCGCGGCCGAAGGATCGCCGCGAAAATCCATGGACATTTTGTCAACTTCGTCGAGCACGAATACGGGGTTCACCGTACCGGCCTTGCGCATCATCTGGATAATCTGGCCGGGAAGCGCGCCAATGTAAGTGCGGCGGTGGCCGCGAATCTCGGCTTCGTCGCGCACGCCGCCAAGCGAGACACGCACGAATTTGCGTCCGGTGGCTTTGCCGATGGACATGGCGAGCGAAGTCTTGCCAACACCCGGAGGGCCGACGAAACAGAGAATCGAGCCTTTGGGATTTTTGACAAGCTGGCGAACGGCGAGGAATTCGAGGATGCGCTCCTTGATTTTTTCCAAGCCGTAATGGTCTTCATTCAGAATTTCCTCGGCGCGCTTGATGTCGCGGATTTCGCGCGAGCGCTTCTTCCACGGCACGGCGAGCATCCAGTCGAGATAATTGCGGGAGACGGTGGATTCGGCGGACATCGGCGGCATCATTTCGAGCCGCTTCATCTCCTGCATCGCCTTTTCCTGAACTTCCTTGGGCATGCCGGAGGTTTCGATTTTCTTTTTCAGCTGTTCCAGTTCGCCCGCCTCGCCGCGGCCCAGCTCCTTCTGAATGGCCTTCAATTTTTCGTTAAGGTAATACTCTTTCTGGGCGCGTTCCATCTGGCGCTTGACGCGCGTGTTGATGCTGCGATCGACGTTGAGCTTCTCGGTCTCCGTGTCGAGAATTTCACCGATGCGATTCAGGCGTTCGAGGGGATCGAAAATTTCCAGGAGCTCCTGCTTTTCCTCGACAGGAATCGTCAGATTCGCGGCGATGGCGTCGGAGAGTTTCGCGGGATCGTCCACGCGAACGGCGGCTATCATCGTGTCGTAGTTCAACGATTGCGAGAGCTTGACGTACTGTTCGAAAAGGCCCGTCACGCGGGTGGCACATTGTTCGAGCTGCGGATTCGGCTCCGTCTTGACGGGAATGACGCGTATCGTCGCGCGGAAGAAGCCTTCATCGTTGGTGATCTGGACGATTTTGGCGCGTTCGGCGCCTTCGACGAGGACTTTGATGTTGCCGTCCGGGAGCTTGACGCTCTGCACGATGTTGGCGAGGGTTCCGACCTGATAGATTTCCTCGGGGCGCGGATCATCGACGGAAGCGTCGTGCTGCGTGGCGAGGAAAATCTTCTTTTCGCCTGCAAGAGCTTCTTCCAGAGCGCGCACGGAGGCTTCACGGCCGACGATGAACGGCGTCATCATCTGCGGGAAGATGACCATTTCGCGCACGGGCATCATCGGCACGCGCTTCGTTTCCAATTTTTCCCGGTTAAACATGAATCCTTTGGTTCTCCCTTCGAGCGGTTAGCCTGCCTTTTCGAGCAAGCTCCAATTGATTTCCCGGCTCTTGACCATGTCAGCGGTGACGATGAAGTCGCGCATTTTGCGCTGCGAAGGGAGGTGGTACATCAGGTCAAGCATCAGGTCTTCCAAAATCATGCGCAGGCCGCGCGCGCCGACTTTGCGCTGCAGGGCCAGCTCGGCGACGGTTTCCAGGGCGTCGTCGGTGAATTTCAGGCGCACATTCTCGAATTCGAAAAGCTTTTGGTACTGGCGTATAAGCGCGTTCTTCGGTTCCTGAAGAATGCGAATCAGCGCGGATTTGTCGAGATCGCCCAAAACGCCGAGAACAGGGAGGCGGCCGACAAATTCCGGAATCAAGCCGTAACGAATCAGATCGGTGGGCTGTGCCTGCTCGAGGACTTCGATGTTGCGGCGCGAAGGCGTGGAAGGCGCAACGTCCGCGTGGAAGCCGAGGGACTTTTGTCCAATGCGGCGCTCGATAATTTTTTCCATGCCCACGAACGCGCCGCCGCAAATAAAAAGAATGTTCGTGGTGTCCACGGGCGTGAATTCCTGATGCGGATGCTTGCGGCCACCCTGCGGCGGAACATTCGCCGTCGTGCCTTCCAGAATTTTCAGCAGAGCCTGCTGGACGCCTTCGCCGGAAACGTCGCGGGTGATGGATGGGTTTTCGTCCTTCTTTGAAATTTTATCGATCTCGTCGATGTAGATGATTCCTTGCTGCGCCTTTTGCACGTCGCCATCTGCGGCTTGCAAGAGTTTCAAAATAATATTTTCAACGTCTTCGCCGACGTAGCCCGCTTCCGTGAGCGTGGTGGCGTCCACAATGGCGAAGGGAACTTCGAGCATGCGCGAAAGCGTTTGCGCGAGAAGCGTCTTGCCGGTGCCGGTCGGGCCGATGAGCAAAATATTAGACTTGGTGAGCTCGACGTCGCTCGGTGTGCGATTCAAGAAGATGCGCTTGTAATGATTATAGACGGCAACGGCCAGTTTCTTTTTCGTTTTATCCTGGCCAATCACGTAACCGTCAAGAAAGGCTTTGATTTCGGGCGGGCGCGGCAAGCGGCGATTCGCCGGAGTGGCCTGCTCACGCTTTTCTTCGTCGAGGATCTGCTGGCAAACGCTGACGCACTCGTTGCAAATGTAGGAGCGCGGATATTCCGAAGGCGAGCTGATGAGCTTCTCCACCTGCTCCTGAGTCTTATGACAGAAGGAACAATGAAGGGCTTCGTCTGCGTTGAATCGCTTCACCGGAATGTTAGCCTCCAGTCCGAGTCGTAGGTACGGTGCAGATCGTAACCGTTATTGATTGTACGATACCGATTGGGCGCTGCGCGCCTGTTCATCGGTTTAGCTACTAACCTTTTGGAACGGACTAGCGGTGCTTGGAGATGATTTCGTCAACGACCCCGTATTCCTTGGCCTGTTCCGCCGACATGATGAAATCGCGCTCGACGTCCCTTTCGATCTTCTCCACCGTCTGGCCGGTGTGATGGGCAATGAGCTTGTTCAACCCCGCGCGCGTGCGGAGGATTTCCTTGGCGTGAATATCAATGTCGGTAGCCTGTCCGGAAAGTCCGCTGAGCCACGGCTGGTGAATCAGGATTCGCGAGTTCGGCAGCGAGTAGCGCTTCTTGGGAGTGCCGGCCATGAGCAGAACCGCGGCAATGGAGGCCGCCTGGCCAACGCAATACGTTACGACGTCTGGCCGGACGAACTGCATTGTGTCGTAGATCGCCATCCCCGCAGTAATCACGCCGCCCGGCGAATTAATGTAAATCGAAATGTCTTTTTCCGGGTCTTCGGCGGCCAGGAACAGCAACTGCGCAGTTACAAGATTCGCGACGTGGTCGTCAATCGGCGTGCCGATGAAGATGATGTGGTCCTTCAGCAGGCGCGAGTAAATATCATAGGCGCGTTCGCCGCGGTTGGTCTGTTCGACCACCATGGGAACAAGCGTTGTTGCGTACGGGGCCGGGATATCTCTCATCGGAGGTCGACCGGCGCGCACCAGAGTACGAAGCAGGTATTATTTTTCACGTTTAGCGATGGTTTGAATCCGAGCCGTGCGGTGAAGCGAGTCAATTGCTTTATCACTGCGCAACTTCGATTTCATCCTATCGAGGGCCCCTTCCTTTGTCAAGCGTGCGCGAATCACTGCTGCGGATTCGCCACTACGCTCCGCGAGCCTGGCAAACTCCTTTTCGAGCTCTTCGTCGGAGACTTCGACGTTTTCGGCGGTGGCGATGCGGTCAATCAGAATTTCCGCCTTCACATCGCGCTCCGCGCGCTCCCGCTGGCGCTGGCGCATAGCCACCCAGTCCACATTGACGGCGCGAGGATCCACTCCCTGAGCCGCAAGCGTGCGAACCATGCGTTCGAGACGCGCGTCCATTTGATGCTCGATCAGCGCTTCAGGAACCGGAAAATCGTGGCGCTTGACGAGTTCGTCCAGGATTCTTTCGTGCGCCTGCGATTGCTGATGCTCTTCGCGCGCGGCGGCGAGGCGTTCGCGAATTTTGCCGCGAAGCTCTTCGAGAGTCGTGGCGCCGGCAGCCGCTTCGCCGATTTCCTTCACGAAATCGTCGTTCAGTTCCGGAAGCTTCTTTTCCTTGATGGCTTTGACTTCCACCGCGTAGTTGTAGGTCTTGCCCTTGAGTTTCTCATCCGGATAATCGTCGGGATACTTAGTTTCGAAACGGCGCGTTTCGCCGGGAGCAGCGCCGCGCAGATTCTCGTTGAATGCTTCGAGCGTTTCTTCGGCGCCGATGTGGCACTGAACGTTGTCGGCGCGAATGGGATCGCCGCCGCCCGCCGGCGTGCCCATGATCTTCACCTGCACAAAGTCGCCGTCTCTCGCGGTTCGTCCCTCGACGGGAACGTACGTGGCGGCGCGCTCGCGCATTTCTTCGAGCGTCTTGTCAACTTCGGCGTCGCCCGCTGCAAGATCTTCGACCTCGATTTCCAGATTCTTGTAATCGCCGAGTTCGAATTCAGGAAGCACTTCGAACGTAGCGCGGAATTTCAGCGGGCCCGCTTCGGTGAAGTCCACTTTGTCGACTTCCGGGCGCGTGACGGGCGAGAGCTTTTTTTCGGTGAGCGCCTGCTCCAGAAATTCAGGCACCAGCGATTCGAGCACTTCGCCTTTGATTTCCGCGGCGAAGCGGCGGCGGATCAGCGTCACGGGTGCTTTGCCGGGACGAAAGCCGGGGATGCGCGCCACGCGAGCCAGATCGCGCGCGATTTTTTCCGTCGTCTTCTGCACGTTCTCGGCCGGAATTTCGAGTTCGATTTCGCGGCGGCAAGTTGCTTCGGTCATTTTGCGTTTCCAATTCTAGCAGCTTGGCGAAAAACTCTACTCGTTGTCATTCCGCCTGCCCTGAGCGCTTTCGGCGAAGGGACGAGCAACCGCGAGGAGCCTGCCTGCCCCAGGCAGGGAATCTGCATTTTCCTTGGGTTTTTGTAAACTGCGGCTCCCTTGCAGCGGCGGAGATGGCAACCAAGAGCACTTTTTCAACAAGCTGCTAAATTTACGCGCAAATTTCCAATTCGTTGGAAAATTACGACAGGGCACTACTTTCACGCTGCCTCAGGCCTCTTCAGAAATTTTCACGGAGGACAGGAAAAGCGGCCAAGCATCACAGCAAATTCAGTATAGAGGAAAGCTTACGCATGCGTCAACCGCTCATGGTCTGAACTCGCAAAGCCGTTACGAAAATCTTCGAACAAAGCCACGGCAATTGCCGGTATCAGCGACCGAGGCTGAAGGGCCAGGGCCTCGGGATAAGTAACGTCATCAACACGAAACCGAGCAGGGCAATGTCTTTGAGGAAGTGAACCTGCTCGTTCATTTTCGCCTGCGGATCTTTCACCGTCCAGAAATTGTGAATGCCAAACGCGGCGCTCACCAGGAAGAGCGCCAACAGAAGCGCCCCGATGGTCGGGTGATAGCCTAGGAGCGTGCTCGCTCCGCCCAACAAGAGAAATACGCCGCTGCCGCCAACGGCCAGCGACGGAGCGGGCATGCCTTTGCTCTTGGCGTATCCGGCCATCATGTTGAGTTTGGCCAGGTGGTTGAAGCCGCTCATGAGGAAAAAACAGCCAACGATGATGCGTCCGATGAGAAAGAGGATGGGGAAAATAGTGGCCATGAGTCCTCCTTTGTAGGTTCAAGGATGCGATTACGTCGCTGGCGGGGATTATACGCCCCAGCGGACGAATGCAATTGGAATTTTCGCGCGAGGAGCACGGAAAGCGTGGTGCGTGCAACACGTCAGGTGATACAATTTCGCTCGTGCGCTCGAAATTCCTTCGCGTCGTGGTTGCCCTTGTCCTGCTCGCGTGCTTCGCCTGCCCGATCTTCGAAATGCGTGACCGTTGGGACCACACGCTGAAAACCGGCCAGGATACGGAATCCACTTTCGTCGTGCTCGCCGTTTGTGCCGGTGCCATCATTTCATTTGCTCTCCGCGCGGCGACCCTCGATCTGCAGGAAGGCTCGGAAGAAAAGGAAGCTTACGCATCTTTCGCTCTCGTTTTTGAGCCGCTGATACTTTCCACCGAATTTGCCGCAGTCAGCCAGCCTCCGCCCGCGCTTCGTATCTAAATCCTCAATCTTCCTCCGCACGCGGAATTTGTCTGTTCCGTGAACGCGCGGTTGCGTCCATTCGCGCGCGACGCTGGCGTATGAAATCCAACTTTCGCGCTTCGACCCCAATTTCGATTCATCGAAGTCAACGACCACGGCCTCAGGAGGACCGCGTACATGACCGGGAACATGCGCAGGGAAATAAGCTGGCTGCTACGATTTGCTTTGCTGTTTTTCGTGTTTGCCACTACTGCAATCGCGCAAACTTCGCGCGTGGGCGCCACCATCGAGGGGACCGTAACGGACGCCACGGGAAGCAGCGTTGGCGGCGCAACGGTCCAGATTCGCGAGGAGTCCACAAGTTTGACGCGAATTGTTCGTGCGGATGCCCAGGGCCTTTTCCGCGCCACCGATCTTCCTGTGGGAAT
This sequence comes from Candidatus Acidiferrales bacterium, assembly GCA_035933575.1. GTDB lineage: Bacteria > Acidobacteriota > Terriglobia > Acidiferrales > UBA7541 > DAHUXN01. The sequence goes on from DASYYR010000022.1 coordinate 8,241, forward strand.
CTACGACGTTCACGCCGAGAGCGCTGGCTTCGCTCCCTACGTTCAGACCGGGTTGCAGCTCGAATTGGGCGCGGACATTCACCTCGACATCGTCCTCGCACCCGCATCCGCAAAAACGACAGTTACGGTTACGGCGCAGCCTTCCGCGTTGGAGCCGACGGAGACTTCCATCACGTCGGTGGTCGACCGCGAACGCATCGAGGAATTGCCTGTCGAGAGCCGCAACGCCCTCGACTTTGTGCTTATCGAACCCGCCGTCGCCGAATCCTCGCAAGGGCACGGCAGCCCGCACACGGCGCTCGCCGACAGCGGATTCACTTTCGGCGGGCTGCGCGCGCGCAGCAACAGCATTTCCATCGACGGCCTCGACAACAACGACGAATTTACCGGCTCCAGCCGCACCGAGCTTTCGCCGGAAATCGTTCAGGAATATCAAGTGGTGCACAACGGCCTCTCGGCGGAATTTGGCGGAGCTTCCGGCGGCTCAATCAACGTGGTGACGCGCACTGGCTCAAACGTGATTCACGGCGACGCTTTCATTTTTCTGCAGGATTCCTCGCTCAACGCGCGCGATCCGTTTGAAAGCGATTCCGCGAAGCCAAACTTCCGGCGCTTTCGCACGGGCTTCTCGATTGGGGGACCGATTGGGAAGAATCGCACGTTCTATTACACGGCTTTCGAGCAAGAGCACAATCGCGGGCAGAATGGTTCCAATATCGATCCAGCCGTAGCCTCGGCGGTGAACAGTTTTCTCGCTACAGGCGCGTTTCCGGGGTTGGCGACGCGCCACATCACCACTGGATTTTTCCCCATCGCACGCGCCGAGACCGAAGCCTCCGGGAAACTCGACCGCCAGCTCACTCCGCGGAATTCGCTGATGCTGCGTTATGCCTTCACGAATAATCGCGAGCCGGGTGACGGATTCAACACCGGCGGGCTTCAGGATGCGAGCGCTCGCGGCAGCAGCTTCATCGCGGACAACGCTCTCGCGGGCTCGCTCGTTTCCACGTATGGCTCAAACGCAGTAGGCGACCTCCGCTTCGAAGCGGCCACGCGTCACGAAGCCCTGCGCACCAATGACGCGACAGGCCCGGGGATCGACATCGTGGGCCTGGCCGATTTTGGCCGCCCGTATCAGGGCAACAGCGCGCGCCGCGAAAATCATTATCAGCTCACCTACGCGTATGCGCGCTCACGTGGCCATCATCTTTGGAAAACTGGAGCGACGATCAATCGCGTTCGCGAGCGCGCCAACATTTCGGATGGTTTCGGCGGTCTCTATCTGTTCGGCAGCTTGCCGAATTTTCTTTCCGCACAACCGGATTTCTTCGTCCAGGGATTCGGCAACGCTTCGACGAATTACGCCGTAACAAGTTACGGCGGCTTCATTCAGGATCATTGGTCCGCATCCCGGCATCTCACATTCGACGCGGGTCTGCGCTATGACTTCGAGCATTTGCCCGCCGGCTTCAACGAAGACACGAATAATTTCAGTCCGCGCGTGGGCGTTGCTTACAGTCCCAGCGCGCGATGGGTGGTGCGCGCGGGGTACGGAATTTTCTTCGACCGCCAGGTGCTGGCGAATCTGAACCGCGCCGTCCAAGAAAACGGCGTCAACGCCTTTGCGCAAGTGACCGACGGCGCCGCGGCCGCGAATATTTTTCAATCTGCCGCCGGCGGCGCCCCATCAAGCCCCGTCGCTGGAATTGCGCCTTCGATCTTCCGTCCGGATCCGCGCCTCGCCACGCCCTACAGCCAGCAGGCGAGCCTCGGCGCGCAATACTTGATCGCGCATAACCTCACCGCCAGCGTCGATTACCTTTTTGTTCGCGGCGTCAAGCTCTCGCGCACACGCAATATCAATCTGCTTCCGCCCGTCATCCTGACGGTGCAAAATGCCGCAAGCCTCGGCATTCCTAATCCATCTTCGCAGCAACTGGGACGCGAAGTTTTTGGGCCTGGCCGCGTGGATCCTCAGTTCAATGACGTTTACCAACTCGAAGATTCGGCAAGTTCCACGTACAACGGCGTGACGCTTTCCCTGAATCGCCGGATGGCCAACGAGCTCGAATTCCTGGGCAGCTACACGTTTTCAAAAACGTTCGACGACGCCTCCGATTTCCCCGAGCAGCCGCAAAATCCGTTCAATGTGGCGGCGGAACGCGCTCTCTCGCTGCAGAACCAGAGTCAGCGATTCGTATTTGACGCCTTGTGGGATTTGCCCATTGGTCCGGATGAAGACGATCCGCATCCTGTGTCGGGACGAAGTTCGACCTGGTTTGACCGTGCCTTCGACCACATCGAGGTTGCGCCGATTCTTACGTTGGGCACGGGACGTCCGGTGAATCCGCTAGTGGGCCTTGACGCCAGCCGCGGGAATGCATTTCCGCTCGCTGATCGTCCACTCGGTTTCGGACGCAATTCACTGCAAACCGGAAATTTCGAATCCCTGGATTTTCGCGTGCTGAAATATTTTCCATTCGGTGAGTATGCGCATCTGGATTTGGTTGCGGAGGCCTTCAACCTTTTCAACCATCCCAATGTCGCGGAGATTAATCCCTACTTCGGCTCCGGCGCGGTGCCACTTTCTGGCTTCGGTGCTCCCGTCGAGGGCCTCACGGCTAGG
>DASYYR010000032.1:0-9199 GCA_035933575.1 Candidatus Acidiferrales bacterium
GATGCTTCCGAACAGCGAATTCCCTTTCAGTTCACGGCATATCTGGAAGCCATTGCGGCTGGGCATGACAATGTCGAGAAGGATCACGCCGGGATGCTCGAGCGTGATGGTTTCTTCAATTCGGAGCGGATCACTCAAGCCAACCGAAGCGTAGCCACCCTGATCGAGAATTCCCTGCATCATTTTGACGGCAGCTATGGAGTCATCAACTACAAGGACTTTCTTCAACACGCAATCCTCCGCTACTGGGCCAGAAACATAAATGCACGAATCCAGCCAATCTGGGTCAGCAGTGAGGCGGAGGGCATCTGGCGATAAATTGCAGATTTATAAGCACTTCAGGGAATCACCCTTGAGCCCTGCGGTTGGTTATTTCGGAGTTGGGCAGTCTCGGTCGTCTCACTCTGAGATTCTTTCTCACGGGGCTAAATCTCTTCGAAGGGTGGTGAGAAATTCTTGGTCGGAGCTCAATGCGGCGCTTTTCCTGCTTAGTTTTGCGTTCCTTCCATGGCTGAAAGCAGGCGACGCGCGCTGATACCCAGGTTCACTGCCGCATCCGTGTTCTTCATCCGTTGAGCTTCGTCCACGCGGCGCTGCAGATAGGTCATCTCATCGCGACCGAGCGCGACCGCCGCGTCGAGGTTTGCGGAGCTCCCGGACTGCTTTTGTTCTTCGCGTGCCAGCGCGACGAGCGCACGAGCCGCAACGGCTCGGCGAAGGTCTTCTGAAAGTTGACCACCATCGCTGACGAAGGCGTTCACCTCCCAAGCGGAGAGAAGAATCCGAGCATCTCCCAGCGTAACAGTGCTCATGGAGCGACCACGGGTTGGCGGTGCCTCAATTAGTTGCTCCCAGATGCGTTCGAGGCACTCTTCAAGCTGCGGTGAAGGAAGATTGCCTGCCGCCGGCGAATGCGGATTCTGCGGCGTCATCTTGTTGGCACCTTCTCCGGATGTTGATACTCCTGCACGCGGCGCGGACTTGGAGTGGGACGCCAAGGGCGCCGCCACCGCTGCCGAGGGTAACTTTGTTTGTGTCTCGGGCTTCGTGGACACCTGACTTTTCGACGGGGCATTGACTGAAGGCCTCGCGTCCTCACGCTTCAGTTTCTCTGCAGGCGAGACGCTCACAGGGGCACTGGGGGAAACTTTGCCGCCCGGGCGCATCGCGGGTTGTTTTGCAATTGCAGATTCTTCCGTACCTGAAGGCGGCTTGCTCTCAATGGCCGGGATCTTTTCATCAACGGGCGTAATCCCGAGCGCCCGTTCCACCGCATCGCGAATCGCAAGGAGTTGCTTGAATGTCTGGTTTGCCGATTCCGCGGCGTAGTCCGAGGAAATCGGCTGGCGCCAGGCAAGCGAAATTTCGCGAAGGCGCCCAACATGCTCCTGAGCTGATAGGCCTGCGGAGCGGCAATCTACAACGACGATGCCACGGCGCTCCAATTCACTGAGGCCTTCGCGAATCGCCCGCAAATCCGCGTGAAGGAGACGGAAGAATGACCGGCGCAACAAAAAGTTAAAACGAGTAAATGCCACGAGTGCCGCAGGGTCATAAAACATGAAACCTGATGCGTCTTTAAGCTGCCGACCTTTTTCAAGAAGTTTCGCGTTGAAGACTTCGCGAAGACCGTGGCATCGATTCATGGCGTCAAGAACCTGGTTCAGGGGAAGGCACCATTCGAGCTCAGTTGGCTCGGCATCCACGATAACAGTGCGAAGAACCTGTGCGACATCGGCAAGCGTGATTTCACATGAATAAAGATCCTCAGGAGCGCACAGTGCGAAATATGTCGCGAGAAGCAGGTCAATGTTATCCCGATCGGTAGGAGTTTTTTCCGCACGTCGCAACAAACGCATAATAATAGCGCGCAAACTCTCTGGCTTGATTTCCTTTAGCGAGTGCAAGAGCTGCCGGAGCTGATTTGTCCGGATGCGTATATCCATCTCGCCGAGCCATTTCATAATGCGATCGAAAAGGCCCGATGCCGGACATGCCGCTGGAAGTTCTGGCTCCTGCACTGGGGCGATTTCCAAGTGGAAATGGTTGGTCAGATAAAAGTAAAGCGGGTAAACGAGGCGCGCTTCTAGCCAGGCCGCAGCTATGGCCTCGGCCTTTTCTCCCAGTGAGGGAGGAGATTCCTTAGCGGGTGTGGGTTTTTCCTTAAGGCCGCTCATTCAATTGTCCGCGTCACGATGCGCTTCCCGGCTTGCCCCCGGAGCTCTGAACTTTGGCACAAAAGAAGCGAATGAATACACGACGTCCGTTAGGCAAACGAAGATAGAGAGCAAGCACAAAGCCAAACGACCTCGTTCGCTGCCAAACGTAACTCACTCATATTGAGTCCTTTATATGCAATGGTTGGACTGTCGAGAGCAGCCGTCGTCTCAACCTGCGACACGATCGTCTCATGCCTTAGACGCCCGTCATTTCATTGACTCTCCTAGTCGCCCCGGCACGTAGCGGAATTTGATACTGCTTGAGTTTTCGGTAGAGCGTTGCCCGGCTGATGCCGAGCATCTTGCCAGCCAAGTCCTTATCTCCGCCCACTTGGTCAAAAACGCGCAGGATAGTCATGCGCTCCATGTCGGCAAGAGCCGTGGATGCGAGCGTATCCTTATCTTCGATGGAGGTAGACATTTCCTGACAGGAAAGAATCGCCGGCGGCAGATCTTTGACGTCAATCGTGCGTCGGTCTCCCAGCGCGAGAGCCCTGGCGATCGCATTTTCCAGTTCGCGAACGTTGCCTGGCCAATCGTATTGCAAAAATACTTTCATGGCGGCAAAACTTACCTGTACATTCTCTCCGGGCGCATGACGATCGAGAAAACAGTGAACCAACATAGGAATGTCAGAGCGGCGCTCGCGGAGCGCCGGCATATTCACCGTAATTACATTCAGGCGGAAGAAGAGATCCTTGCGGAAGCTACCGCTGCGATAGGCAGCCTCAAGGTCGCGATTCGTAGCGGCAATCACACGCACCTCCACGGCGACATTCTCATTGCTGCCGACAAGGCGAACCTCCTTTTCCTGGAGCACGCGCAGAAGTTTCGCCTGCATCTCGAGGGGCAGCTCTCCGATTTCATCAAGAAAGATCGTGCCGCCATTCGCCGCCTGGAAAAGGCCAATCTTTGATTTCAGCGCGCCGGTAAATGCGCCCTTTTCATGTCCAAATAATTCGCTTTCCATCAATGTGGGTACCAAGGCGCCGCAATCCACCGCAACGAATGGCATCTGCGCAAGCGGTCCGCGAAAGTGAATAGCGCGCGCGACGAGCTCTTTGCCTGTCCCGCTTTCGCCGGCAATCAATACGGGCGTACGCGAATCTTTCAACCGTGCGATCATGCGCAGAACGTCCTGAACCTTCGCAGATGTTCCCACGATGCCGTCCAGGCGAACTTCCGTGTCCATGCGCTCGCGAAGAACCTGGTTCTCGTTGACCAGCCGAATTTTTTCCGCCATGCGCTGCAAGAGCAATCGAAGTTTCTCCACCCGAAACGGTTTTTCGATGTAGTCGTAAGCACCTACCTTCATCGCGTCCACCGCAGATTCAATCGTGCCATGGCCGGTCATAATGGCTACTTCGACGCCGGGTAGAATCCGTTTGATTTCCCGTAATAAATTTGCGCCGCTCATTTGCGGAAGCTTCAGATCGGCTATGACCACGTCGGCAGCCTGCCTTTCGAGCGTTGCAAGCGCTACTTCCGCGCTTTCGGCCTCCGAGCAAATGAAGCCCAGTTTCTCGCCAATGGTCACGCAGAGTTTGCGGATCGACGGCTCATCGTCGACCACCAGAAATCGTATTCGCAGATCGTTGCTCATTATTCCTCTTTTGCGATGTTAGCGTGCAGCTTCCGAAACCACGGCGAGTGCTGCCGCTTCTGCCGCCGGCAAGCGCACTAAAAATGTAGAACCCACGCCGTCCGTGTTATTTGCGCATGAAACTTCTCCGCCATGTTCACGCACAATGCCGTAACAGATGCTCAAACCAAGCCCAGTCCCTTTGCCCGCTTCTTTGGTGGTGTAAAACGGTTCAAAAATGCGCTCCGTGTCGGAAATCCCGGTGCCGTTATCGCGGATTGTGACTTCGATCATGCCCTTCACTTCAGATGTGGCGATTTCAATTTTTCCGGCGCGCTGCGCTTCATTCACAGCGTCGTAGGCATTATTCAGAATATTCAAAAAAACCTGCTGGAGCTGGTGTGCGTCGGCAAAGACGCGCGAAACCGATGTCTCAAAATGCTCGACGATCTCTACGTCCTGTCCTGCTGAACCATAAGAACGAAGCTGTAGAACCTGGCGCAACACGGAATGGACGTCGAGGGGTTCACGCCGCGCAGGAGTCTGTCGCGCGAAATGTAGAAGATTCTGCACGATTTCCTTGGTGCGCTCGGCCTCTTGCAGGACAATGCGTAGTTCGTCTTTGGCAGGTTCCGAAATATCGGGGTTCTCGAGAAGCAAATCCGAATAGCCCACAATGGCGGCAAGGGGGTTATTGATCTCATGCGCGACGCCTGAAACAAGCTGCCCCAGAGCGGCCATTTTTTCGCTGTGTCGCAGTTGCGCCTGTAGGACGGCAGTTTCGGTAACGTCGGACATTACCACCACTATGCTGTTCACTTGCCCTTGCTCGTCACGCATTGGGCTCAGGTTGATGGAAAACCTTCCGGTGCTTCGGTTACCACGCAAAACGGGAAGCTCCAGATTTTCGGACGCGAAACCGTGGAGGGCATTCTGGAACGATTTCTCGAAAAGAGGACGACGACCTTGCGGTATGAATTCCGCGAGCGGACGTCCCCGCAGATATTCCTCGCGATACCCTGCTTCCTGGCACCGGCGGTTGGCATAACTCACGAGGCCAGCTGTATCCAGGACCAGGATCATGCTTTGTGTGTGATTGAGGATTTTTGTATTGAAATCTCGCTCGCGCTGGAGCTGCGTTTGATAGGTGCGCTGCTCGGTAATGTCTTTCAGGATATGGATCGTACGCGAGCCTTCTTCCAACCCGCCGCCGATGCGCGAAGTGGAAATCAAAAATGCTCGCGCGCCGGAAGTCAGTACGGATTCCTCCGCGGATCGTGCCGGCTCACGGCAGAACGGGCAGCCGCGCTCTGCGGAATTCTCCGCGATTGAGTTGAGCGCGCGGGTGCTCAGACCGATCAGCTCTGACGGGCGCGAGCCCAGCGTTTCGGCCAGCGACCGATTGACGCGCACGATGCGATTCGCGGGATCATGGACAACGATGAGATCGCTGATCGCGTCAAAATCCTCCACCCATTGGCGTTTGGATTGCTCGATGCGCGAAAAAAGCCGCGAATTCTCTAGCGCCACAGAAGCGTGACTAACCAGCGCGTGGACCAAATCCCGATCCGCCCCTGAAAGCTCGTGCGCACGATCGATTAGACAAAGGCCACCCAGCAAATCGCCTTGGCTGCCCGTGAGCCGGGCGAAACACAGACTGCGCCACCTGAATGCAGTCGCCCGTTCCGTTCCCAGAAGCACAGCAGCGGACCCCAGAAGAAGAGGTTCTGGGCGTTCGGCTGCCAGGGCCGTCAGCGCCGCATCAACTTCCGGCCACTCCGATTGCCCCTGAGCATTGTGCGAATAAACAGTTTCCAGACGTGCACTTCGCGTGAGAGCCAGTATCGCTGCCCGTGCACCAAGCATTTCTGCAGCGCGAAGCGTGAAGCGACCAACAAATTCCGGGAGACGCAGAGAAGGTTTCAACTCGACAGCGAGATTCATCAGATTCTGGGCCCGAACTTCGGCCTCGCCGATTGATGGGAACGATATGCCGATCGCTTCAAAGGCAGCAGCAAGTCTACGTGCTTGTCTAGCGATGCTCCGATTCGAGGAACCGGGCGCGCCGCGCCTCGTGAAAACAAAAATGCCGCGTACACCGCTGCTGGACAAGACCGGCGCAATCAGACACCAGCGCGACCGAAACACACCCTCGCTAAGATTAAATGCTCGCCGGCTTGGTTTGGAAACGACTACACAGCGGCGGGAAATTGCGCGACTGAAGAGTTCATTCTCGCTCAGGCGAATAATCCGCCCGGCGCGGAAAGATGGTTGGCCATCAAAGTGGCGAACGACAGCTTCATCAGGAGACGTAATGTCCCAATAGCCTACGCTGTCCAGGTTGAAGAAAACTCTGGCGGATCGGCAGTACAGGCGAATGGCGCTGAATCGGGAGCGCTTCCGATCAAAACTAGAGAGACGTGCAAGGAGGCGCTCGAAATCGCCTGCGTCAGAAGAGGAGAGGACTCTCGACCGCAAATACGAACGCATGAAATCTAGGAACTCGTGTCTAGCAAACGCCTAAATCGGGACTGAGTTAACGGTAGCGTGCAGTCTCATTTTGAGTCAAGTAAACGCGCGTAAAGCGTTGCCGAAAGGTACATCTGGCATGTCGTCGGCTGCTTCTCAATGTGAGACAACATATGGGCAATTGGAGGTTAGGTTGAGACGTGCTGTTGCCCAAGAAACTCGTCACCTCGAGCACAATTTTCATGCCATATCGCTAAAAATAAATGCTTTAACTGGAGATAAACGGCTAGGTCAAAATACGCACTCGGTAGTCCTAGGACTGGTATTCACCGTGCACGGTATGAAGTTGGAATACCCAGGTCTGTACAAGGAGAATTGTCTGTGGACACCCGAAAGACGTTTGTGCGTTTAACACTCGTCGGCCTTCTAAGCGCCATTTTCCTGCTTCCGCCAGCATTTAGCCAGGAATCTCCCACAAAACGCAAGGTGAGCCACCGCGTCGTCCCGGAGTACCCCGCCCTAGCCCGTCAAATGAACATCACTGGAAAAGTAAAGATCGAGGTGACGGTAGCGCCTGACGGCCAGGTGAAGGCGACGCGCTCAGTCGGAGGGAGCCCGTTGCTGCTTGATGCCGCAACTAAAGCAGTAAAGAGCTGGAAATTCGAAGCGGGACCAAAAGAAACAACCGAAATCGTCGAATTTGATTTTAGTCCTCAGTAGAAACCGAAGGACGGCACGGGTCGCAGAGGCAGGCGGAGGAACTTGGAAATGACAATCGGCAAGAAGCTCTACTTAGGCTTTGGCGCCATTCTTACCTTGCTTTTACTGGTCTTCGTCGTAAATCTCTCTGCGCTCCTTCGTGAGCACTCCGTTCGCAACAAGGCATCAGCAACTCTGCAGAGCATGCAAACAATAGAGTCAGTCCGCTACCAAATGATGCAGGCACGGCTCGATTTGCGAAATTTTCTGCTCAGCGGCGACCCTCGCTTGGAAGTCAAGACCAACAAAGAAGAAAGTGAGTTGTCTGATTATCTTCAGAATCAACGGATGAAGACAACCGACGAGACCTTGCGAAGCGCATTGTTACAGGTCGGTGAGAGCGAACAGGATTGGTACGAAAATTTCGCTAAGCCATTGATCGACAAACGCCACCAGGTTGATTCTGGAGATGCCACTGTTTCCGATCTTCAGGTTTTCTACCTCGGGAAAAAACCTGGCTCATGGATCGGAAAAGACGTGAATACGCTCGATAACGCCGAGATGGAGATACAAAAGTCGCTCGACGATGCAAATGCCTCAGCCAAACAGGCCAGTGACATCAGCACCATCGGAAGTTCGTTCGGAATGTTCATAGCGATTTTGCTTGGCGTGGGAATTTCCTATTACACCGCGAAGTCGATTACGCAGCCGTTGGGACATCTGATTGAAGTCGCACACGAGATCGGCAGCGCTGGTGATTTGGACCACAATATTGACATCCACCGGAACGACGAAGTCGGGAGACTTGCCGACAATTTCCGCGCCATGGTCGAACATCTGAAACGCATGGCCGGTGTTTCGGCCACCGTTGCGGAAGGCGACCTAACTCTGGAAATAGAACCTCTCTCCAAGCGCGATACCATGGCGCGGGCATTCTCGCGTATGGCGCACGGATTGCGCGAGATCGTCCGGCAGGTTCGCGGCAGTGCTTCGCAAGTTGCGGCAGGCGCCAATCAGATGGCCGCTGCTTCCGAGGAATCAGCAAAAATCAGCTTACAGGCAGCATCCGCTATCGATGAAGTGACCAGCACGATGCATGAGATGAGTATCAATATCCAAAACGTTGTGAAAAACACCCAAGTCCAAGGCTCCAGCGTCGCCGAAACTTCCGCATCCATCGAGCAAATGGTCGCGTCGATTCAGCGCGTCGCGGATACCGCGAAAATCCTGCTGGACATTTGCCATCGTTCTCGGGTTGAAGTCGAAACAGGAATCACCACCATGGAAAAAGCGACCGATGGTCTGAATCGCACCAGTGCTTCGATCCAGTCGTCCTCCGAGATCATCGGAGTTCTGGGCAACCGAGCCGACGATATCGGCAAAATTATCGGGGTGATTGACGATCTTGCAGAGCAGACGAACCTGCTCGCTCTCAACGCCGCGATCGAGGCTGCTCGCGCCGGGGAACACGGACTTGGTTTCGCAGTTGTCGCCGACGAGGTCCGGAAACTTGCTGAAAAGTCGACGCAATCCACAAAGGAAATCGCTGAACTGATTCAGGGCATTCAGAAAGAGGCGCGCGAAGCAGTAGAGAACATGAGTAAGAGCACGCAGATGGTTCAGGAAGGCCTGCTTCTCGGTCTCGATTTGAACAAAGCCTTCGGTAAAATTTCAAATGTCGTTACAGAGGTTTACAAATTCGCACAGGAAATCGGGGCGGCCACGACGGAACAGTCGAGCGGCTCCACGCAAATTGCAAAGGCCACTACCAGACTCACTGAAATCACGCAGGAGATCAATTCTTCCGTGGAAGAGCAAGCGTCGGGAGCTCAGGGGGTCGTGCGGGCGATGGAAAAAATGCGGGAATTGGTGCAGCAATCCACCTCCAGTTCCACCGAGCTCGCTGCTGCCGCTGAGCAAATGTCCAAACTCTCGCGGATATTGCTTGAGAGCATGGACCGTTTCCGAATTGAGCGCGATGCGAGAGAGAGAAACAATGTGCCGGCGTGGCAAAAGGACAATCAGCGCGAGCGCGACGGCGAAGAATCCTATCACTCCGATTTAGTGCGGGCTTGACGCAGCGGCACCGATAATGGCGAAAGACCTCCAGATCGTCGGTCTTCGAATCGGGCGCGAGACATATGGCATCCCCATCGCGCTGGTGCGCGAAATCGTGCGCGTGCCGGAAATCACGGCCGTGCCGAACACGCAGGAATATGTCGAGGGCGTC
>DASYYR010000042.1:0-22129 GCA_035933575.1 Candidatus Acidiferrales bacterium
TGAACGGGCAGGCTGCTTTGTTTGAGAGGCATCCGCATCGCCCGATAAACATACCCGTGAAAAGTTCCGGGGAGACAGCTTTCCAGGGAGATTTCACCCCCAGCGTCACCCCGGCTTGGAGATAAGACTAAGAAAGAGCAAGCGCATGCGGCAGACCGGACGAGGAAACGGAACGCGGCCAAAACACGACCAGAGGCGGGAGCGACCCCACCGCGCCGCAGAATCGCGGCCCGGTCCCTTCGGGCTTTGGGGGTCACTCCCGCCTCTTGTGATGCTGGGAAGCGCAGCTCGTGTTTTGGCCGCGACGCATGGAGCGAATTAACAGCTTTGTAAGACGTCGTGTCAGACGAACCCAAAGCGAGGATCAAGGGAGAATCATGGCAATCATTAAGGCACCACCCAAGCAACCGAAGTCGGTAACAATCCAAGCGCGGGTCGAAGAATCCATCAAACTTCAACTCGACCGCTACTCAGAATTCATCGGCTCAACCCCGTCTTACGTGATTACCGAAGCGCTGAAAGACCTATTCAGGCGAGACAAGGAATTCAAATCTTGGCAGGGTCAACGTGCTGGCAATACGGACGATGAGGCCCACGCTGCGCATCATGCCTGACACCGATGCTCCTGAATCACAGCGGCGGCAAATGCAGGGGACCACACGGGGAGAGAACACGAATTTGTCGAATTCACTTCCATCCAGGAGTCGCTGCGAGCAATGGCCGTCGAACTACAACTCGAAACCTCAGTGCATATCGAGCGGCACTATGCCGTTACGGAAATCGCTGAGATGTGGAGCCTCAGTCCTGATAAAGTTCGTGAAATCTTCGAGGATGAACCAGGTGTGCTTGTGATTGGAGATCGCAGTCCCCGCCACAAGAGACGCTACGTTACGCTGCGGATTCCGCACTCTGTATTACAGCGGGTCCATCGGCGACTATCGGCGAAAGCCGCTGTTCGCTAGGAGTGTTGCGCGATGCTGACCATTTACCGCCGTCACCGAAGAAGTTGCAAGCAGCGTACGAAGGGACGCAAGCACCGGCATTGCCTGTGCCCAATTTGGGTTGACGGTTTCCTCGGCGGCAAAGAGATACGCGAGTCTCTCAAATTGCGCGATTGGCAGCGAGCGCAAGAAATGATCCGTGAATGGGAAGCGGAGGACCGTCGGACACGCCAGACGGAACAGCAAATAACGATTAAAGACGCTCATCGGAAATTCATTGCGGATGCCGAAGCGCGGAAACTGAATCAATCCACGCTGTACAAGTACCGTCTCCTATTCCAAGAGCTTGACGCCTTCGCGGAAGCATACAAGCTGCAATTCCTGACGCGGCTGGACCTCGACACGCTTGCGACGTTTCGTGCGACGTGGACACAAGGGCCGCGCACGAGCCTCAAGAAGCTGGAACGCCTGCGGGCATTCATGCGGTTTGCTGAAAAGAGAAAATGGATTGCCGACAATCCAGCAATTGAATTGAAGGCTCCCAAGGTGCCGAACAAACCGACAATGCCCTTTACGCGAGAAGAGATGACTCGGATAGTTGCAGCCCTTGAGCCTTACGGCGCGAGCGCCGGCACACGTAATGCGCAGCGCCTCAGGGCTTTCCTGCTTTTGCTGCGCTACTCAGGGCTTCGAATCGGCGATGCAACACAACTTGAAGTGCGTCGTCTCAACGGGAACAAACTGCTTCTTCATACGCAGAAGACCGGCGTGCCTGTGTATTCCGTCCTACCCGACGCCGTTGTGGAGGCATTGGAAACAGCGCCGCGTTCAAGCGAGCGATACTTCTTCTGGACGGGCGCGTCTACGGTGCGGAGCGCAAAGGGAAAATGGCAGCGCCGCTTGCAGCGCCTCTTTGGATTTGCAAACGTTCCCACCGGTCATCCGCACCGCTTCCGCGATACGTTCGCCGTCGAATTGCTTCTTGCAGGTGTGCCTCTTGATAGAGTCTCGATCCTTCTTGGGCACAGCAGCATCCGCATTACGGAACGCCACTACGCGCCGTGGACGCGATCTCGCCAAGAACAGATCGAAGCCGACCTCCGGGCCGCGTGGAGCAACGATCCGCTGATCAAAGAGGTACACGCGGGGTACACGGCGAAACCTGCCGCTAGAACTCGCGTGTTTTCAAGGAGAAGGATTGGTAGGGGCGGTGGGGATCGAACCCACGACCTTCGGCTTAAAAGGCCGCTGCTCTACCACTGAGCTACGCCCCTAAAACGGTTGAACGATACTAACGTGGGCGGCACGAAGTCGCAACCACACCTACAGGTAAATAATTTGGAGGACGCCCGTACTCACATACTTGGTTACTCTCCAGCGTCTCCGTCTTAAAGCACCGGTCTACGGAACTCGAATCAGGATGCCGGGCTCTCGTCCAGCGAAGGTGCACGACGCTCGCGCTTGCGCTTCCATTCGTGGTCCTTGCGCAATTTGGCCATGTGTTTCTTGAGTTGCGAAATCACTTCTGCAAAGGCCGCACGAATACTGCCCTGAACGTCGTCGGCCTCCCCCGTCGCGTGCAACGTGCCCGTGGGAAGAGACAAGTTCAAAGACAGCGAAAAGCTTTTCTTATGCGGTATGTGCGCGAACGCTCCGTGCAGTTGCACAAGATCCGGAGCAAATCGCTTCACAAAACGCTCCAGCTTCTTCAGGTTTGACTGCACTTCCTTCTCTGTTTGTTCGCGCAATTCCGGCTGCTTATAACTGAATGAGGTTTTCAACGATATCTCCTCTACTGGAGAACCCGGAAGGGAAACCGCAAGGTTTGCTCATGACGTAGCCAGCGATTACAGAATAGCAGCGCACCCGGCGCGGCGCAATCCGTTCGATTGACACTTTTCACAGCCCCGCTTAGGCTGGATTGTGCAGGGAAAATTGGCCCGTTGAAAGCAAATAGCGCAAAATCGACACCTCAGAAGCAGATCAGAATTGGACCGGCCGGCTGGTCATATGCGGACTGGCAAGGTATCGTCTATCCGAGTCCCAGGCCGCGCGGCTTTCGTGAGACCGCATACCTTGCGCAGTATTTCGACACAATCGAAATCAACACGTCTTTCTACCAGCCGCTTCGTCCGCAATTGGTGCAAGGCTGGATCGAGCAAATAGCCTTCAATCCTCGCTTCCTCTTCACGGCAAAGCTCTGGCAAAAATTCACGCACGAAGAAAGCGCAACGCTCGACGACGAAAAGAGCGTTCGCTCGGGTTTTGACGTTCTTCGAGATGCGGGCCGTCTCGGCGCTGTACTCGTTCAGTTCCCTTTTTCCTTTCATTACACGGAGGACACGCTGGCATATTTGAAACTCTTGGCGAAACGATTCCACGACTATCCACTTGTACTAGAAGTGCGGCATTCGTCGTGGAATGGACGAAAAATGGACACCTTTCTTCGGGAACTCGGCGTGGGGTTCTGCAACATTGACCAGCCCGTGATCGGCCGTTCCGTCCTGCCCGGCGAACACGTCACCTCCACCGTGGGTTACGTACGATTGCACGGCCGCCGTTACGATACCTGGTTCACCGACGATCCGGCGATTCCCAAGTATGAACGCTACAATTATCTTTACACGGAGGAAGAGCTGAAACCCTGGGCGGAACGCATCAAGAAGATTGCCGCACACGCGGATTCTACTTTTGTCATCACCAACAATCACTATCAGGGCAAGGGGGTCGTCAACGCGTTGGATCTGATTCACCTGCTCAACAACGACAAAGTCAGGGTCCCGGAACCGTTGCGCCACCACTACGCCGAGCTCGAAAAAATTGCCAGCGAACCTGCCCTCGCGCCAACACTTTTCCCAATCGAGCCCCGCTAAGTCCGAGCCCGGCCGCTCGATTGCGTTTTAGCATGGGCGCCGCCGAAATCAACCGCCGATGTGTTCCCTCCGCACACGAGCACGCCTACACGTTCTTCGGTCGCTGGCTCATAGCGGTGCGACAAGAGCGCCGCGAAAGCCGCCGCACCACCCGGCTCTGCTACGATGCGCAGCGTTTTCCAGAGCAAATCCTGCGCTTGCATGATTGCCTCGTCCGGAACCAAAACCACGCGCTCGACCGCGCTTTGCGCGATCGGAAACATCAGCTCCCCAACGCGCTTGGGCGCCAGCGAATCGGCTGCAATTCCCCCAGCGGGACTATCCACCGGCTTGCCAGCCTGCAACGCATTCGTCAAAGTAGGCGCCGGCTCAGGTTCCACTCCCACAACGCGAATCCGATTCGAGTACCACGACGCAACTCCCCCAATCAGCCCGCCCCCGCCAACGGCAACTAGCAACGAATCAAGCCCGGGATCCTGTCCTTCAAATTCCAGTCCCGTCGTTCCTTGCCCCAAAAGCGTCTCGATCTGATCATAGGCGTGCACCGTCAGCGCCCCGGATTGCTTCGCCCACGTCTCGCTCGCTGCGAGCGCATCTGCGTACCGCTCACCCCCAATTACCAACTCCGCGCCGTAACTCCGAATGCGCTCGATCTTTTCCGCCGATGCAACACTCGGTACAAAGATTCTCGCGGGCTTCCCGAGTTTCCTCGCCGCGTACGCGACCGCTGCTCCATGGTTTCCTCCCGACGCCGCCACAACGCCCGAAGCGGGGACATCGCGAGTCAGCAAATTCGCAAACGCCCCGCGCGCCTTGAATGAACCCGCATGCTGAAACAGTTCCAGCTTGAAAATTATGCTCGCGCACTTCAGACCAAACTCGGACCCTTCGACCTCGATGATTGGCGTCCGGCGGATGTATGGCCGGATCACTCGCTCGATCGCTGAAATACTTTCCCGATTTATGCCGGCATTCACCGTCATGAATTCCCCACTATCGTCATAATTTGCGCGCGATCCGGCGAGCTCCGCTCCATCAAGCCGGCAGTCAGCTTCGTTCAACCATATAGACTCGCAATGGCAATTTTAGATTCTTACTTCTTGAAGAGGTCTTCAAAGGCCTTGCGGGCATCGTCCGGCCGTGAGTTGGCGGCGGGCGCCGGAGTCGAACTCGTCGAGTAGTTCACCGGAGAAGTATCTTTCTCCACCGTCATTCTAAATTCAAAGAATGTGCAGTCGTTTTTCAGATCTTTCCGAGGAATACGTTCCGGAATGGGCTGCGTGCATTCGAATTGCGCTGCCGTGTCGAAGTGCACGCATTGCTTGCAGGAGTGCATGTCGAGGTGGCACTTGGGGCATTGGCCATTCTGATCGAATCCTGGCGCTAAAATCGTCCCGCAGTTCGAACACCGCGCGCGCATCACCGTTCCCACCATGCGCGGAGTGCGCGGGCCCATTTGCTCCTGTCGGGGACGCGGCTCGGCGGACGGACGATCGCGTTTCTTTTCGTCGCGATCCCGGTCGCTATACCCCTTATGCTTATACTTCCGCTCCATAGATTTCCTCCGGGGATGCCTTATATTACTCCGAAAGGTTCTGCCAACGCACATTTCCAGAACAGCGATGGAAATTCAGGGTTACGTTAGCTCGAACCGTTCGTGGATTGCGCGCAGCAAAATCTTTCTAAGGTCAATACGCTTCGGGCGAGCAGCACGAATGCTTTCGGACGTTTTCGCGGTAGACGCGTATCCTTCGTGAAACGATTTCAGGGATTACTTCGGCGGCTACCCGGGAACGCTACCGTGATTCTACTCCTTTGCCCACCGTTGGCAAAACCCTTCTGCAGGCAGGTCCGCAACAGTAAACTTCCTCGGCGTTCCTGCAAAATCGAGCAAGGCCTCGCCGGCAAGATACCCGCTGCGCACGGCACCCTCCATCGTTGCCGGCCATCCCGTCCGTGTCCAATCCCCCGCCAAAAACAAACCCGGAATGCCAACTTCTTGGGGCGGACGCCACGCATCCGAACCCACTTCGGGCGAAAACGTCGCGTGCACTTCTTTCACCACTGTCGCCTTGCGCAATCGCGCCTCGCGCGCCAACGGCAAGACCTCCTGCACTTCCTTCACGCACAGGTCGATGATTTCTTGCCGTGTCTTTGCAACCAGCTCATACGACGCGCTGATTACCAGCTGTAGATATTGCCCCGACTCACTTCCGGCGCTTTCCAGCGTGCCATTGGTCAATGGCATGTTGAAAGACTTGTTGAAAATCCACTGCACGGTGTGATCGAGCAGCGTCAAAAATGGTTTGTCGAGCACCTTTCGGTCGTACCAGAGATGCACGCCTGTAATTGGCGATGTCCGCAGCTTGCGCAAATTCGCAAAAGCCTGCCGCTCCCGTATCTCTTCCGGCAAAATCTCTAGAAGTACATCGTGCGGTACTGCGGCGATGCAGGCGTCCGCGCGCATTTCCGTGCCGTCATCCAGCAGGAGCGAACGAAATGCGCCGTCGGCAAATTGAATGCCGCGAACGGTCACGCGCGTTCGTACTTCTCCGCCGCGGCTCTCAACTCCCTGCCGGCAACCCGAATATAATTCTCCCAACGGAACAGACGGAATGCCGACCACATATCCGTGACGGTTCGCAAGAAAGGCCTTCCAGAAAACATCGATGCCATAGCGCGCATCGGTACGCCCCAATTCCTCATTCAGCGCGCTGACCAGCACCACGCGCCAGAATCGCGTGATGGCCACCTCTGTTTGCCCATTGCGGCGCAGCCATTCGAGCATTGTCACACCGTCGCCATCCGCTGGCTTGCCTCCCGCGCGCGCAATTCGCAACATGCCTTGCGCAATCGCCCGTTTGTCCCGATACGCAAGAGCACTGAATCGCAAAAAAGAAATTCCCATGTGAAACGGAGATGGAAGCAGTGACGAATAAATCGAACTTACGCGTCCGGCCTTGTCGGCGAAAAACAAACGGTCGTAATGTCGGATTTTCGATTCTGCGCCCACGCGGCGATAAAAATCAGCCAGGTTCGTGCAGCATCCCAGCGTGACGTGCTGGCAATTGTCGATGTGACTGCCGTCCGGAAGCGCATATGACGTCGCTCGCCCGCCAAGATACGGCCGCTTTTCGAGCAATTGCACACGCACTCCCGCGTCAGCGAGTGCTGTGGCCGCCGAGAGGCCCGCCAGTCCGCCGCCAATCACGATCACGGTTTCGCAGGGCATCTGTTTTCCCAAGCCATCCCATCCGCGCGCGCGCCAAAATCCATAATTTTTCGCTCGTTGATAATCGCGCAGGCACTGCCGATTTCGCAGCAGCATTCCGCGCTTCGATTTTTTCGAGAATGCCGGAGTAAATTCGCGCCATCGCCCAAAGCGCTGCTCGGCTATCTTCGTTCACCAGATCCAGCAGTTGCCAGCCTTCCCGATAAAACTCCCAGGCGCGCTCCGCCTCGAAACGCATCAGCGATGTTACTTCCGGGCTTGTTTTTCCTTGAGCAAGCTCCCGCGCGTCGCAATCGAACTGCCGGAAATCCTCATTCGGCAAATAAACGCGCCTCATCGCAAAATCGCGCGCGATATCCCGCAAGATATTCGTAAGTTGGAACGCGATGCCGAGCCTTTCCGCCAGCTCGGGCGCACGCGGCTCGGAAAAACCGAAAACGTGCAGACAGCAAAGTCCCACCGTCCCGGCGACACGATAGCAATATTCCCGCAGCTCGTCGAATGTCTCGTAGGACGAGATGGTCAGATCCATTTCGGCCCCCGAAATCAAATCGTGCAGGTAGCGCGGCGGAATTCCATACGTCGTCACGGTGTGCCGAAACGCAGGCCAGACCTGCCCAACGATATCATCACCGGCTAACAAACGGTCCATTTCTGCTCGCCGTTCATTCAGCCGCCGTGTTTTGTCCTCCACGGCTCCGGGCTCGTCGGAGATATCGTCGACACCGCGCATGAATGCATAGAGCGCGCAGAGTGCGTCGCGCTTGGCGGCCGGCAGAAGCATGAAGCCGTAGTAGAAATTGCGCGCGGCAGCGCGTGCGATTTTCCGGCAATGATCGTAGGAAGCGGCGACCCGGGTGGCGTCAGGCATGTCGGCCGGCCAGCGAAGTGCTTTCGGGCTTCTGGCCACCATCATCGGTTGAGCGGAAAGACGAAAGAATTCGCGAAATCAGCGCGCGCCCCAGCAAACGCGCTTGCACTCCGCGGTCCAGCGCGGGACGTCTGTGCAGCGTATCGTAACCCATCGACTCAATCGCATCGAGCACAGCGCAGCCGCCGCGATTGAATAATTCCAAGTCGACGCGAAATTCCGGCGACACGCGACCCGCCAGCCGGGCTCCCGCCGCAAACAGCGCCCGCGTGCGTGCAATCAGCTCCTTCATCAGCTCCGCGTAATCGGAATCAAATCGCTTCGACACAATATCGTCTTCGGTCACGCCGTGAGCCGTGGCCAGCTCCAGCGGTATATAAATTCGGCCCTTCTCGAGGTCGCGCTCCACATCCTGCCAGAAATTCGCAAGCTGGAGCGCTGTGCATGTCGCATCCGAAAGCGCTTGCCGCTCCGCATCGCGATAACCCATCAAATAAAGCACCAGCCACCCCACGGGATTCGCCGAGTAACGGCAATAGCTGATTACATCCTCCCATTTCGCATAGCGGTGTATCGTCTGATCTTGTCGAAACGCAATCAGCAAATCGCGGAATGGCTCAATCGGAATATCGCATTCGCGCGCCGTCTCTGCCACCGCGATCAGCACAGGATGCGTCGCCACGCCGCGATACGCCCGCCGCAATTCCTCTTCCCAGCTATCCAGCAACTCCACGGCGCGCTTCGGATCCGCAACCTCATCTCCCAAATCATCCGCCCAGCGACAATACGCATAAACGTTGTAGAAATGCTGGTGCAGGCGCGAAGGAAGCAGCCAGGAAACGACGCGGAAATTTTCGTAGTGGTGAGTCGCCAGCCAGCGCGTGTACCGCTGCGCTTCGGCGGTCGTGCAGCCCTCCGCCGGCAGCGAGCGTGCAATCTCTAATTCTTGTTGTCCCAGCATGAGGGCCGGGCGGTTAAGCCCAGGGATTGACCGCCGTTTTCAGTTCGCCATTGCGGTGCTTCATGTCTTCGAAAGCGCGCGGCAGTTCTGCGAGCGGAATTTCACCCGTGACGAAATCGCTGGCGCGCACTTCGCCCCGCGAGATTGTCTCGAGCGCCTCGCGAATGAACTGCGGCGTGTGATGGAATGTCGCCTTGATGGTGATCTCGGAATAGTGGAGCAGCGCCGGATCGAATTGCACTTGCGTGCCGTGCGGGCAGCCGCCAAACAAATTAACTTTGCCGCCCTTTCTCACCATTTGCATGGCCCACTGCCACGTCGCCGCGGAGCCCACGGCTTCGATCACCGCGTCCGCGCCGCGACCGCCCTCGGTCAGTTGCCGGACGATCTGCACCGGGCTGTCTATCGTTGACACATCGAACGCCGCATAAGCGCCCAAACGCTCTGCCGCTTGAATTTGACCTTTCCGCTTGCCCAGCGCGATCACGCGCACGTCTCGCGCGGAAAGTGCGCGAATAAATTTCAGCCCAATCGGGCCGCAACCTACGATTACTGCCGTGTCGCCCGGTCGAATATCCGTCTCGTGAATTCCGCGCAGCACACATGCAAGCGGCTCAACCATCGCCGCATCGCGAAAACTCACGTGGTCGGGAATCTCCAGCAAATTCTGCCGGACAATCCGCCCCGGTATCCGCACATATTCCGCGTACGCACCGTTATTGAACAGCAAATCCTCGCACAGATTCGGCTGCCCCTTCCGGCAGTAAAGACAAGCGCCACACGGCGCCGAGTTTGACGGAACCACGCGCATTCCCGCGCGAATCGTGCCGTCGACCGAGCGGCCTGTCTCTTCAACCACCCCCGCGAGTTCGTGGCCAAAAATCGCCGGCGGGTGAATCATTCGAGGATGCGATCCTTGCTTCCACACTTTCAAGTCTGTTCCACAGGTCAATGCCACCTGCACGCGGACCAGCACTTCGTCCTCGCCGAGTTCAGGTATCCCGACGCGTTCGATCTTCAAGTCCTCGCGGCCGTACAAAACCGCCGCGGTCATCACTCCCATGAAATCCGTTGTCATGAATGCGTAATCACCACTTTCAAAGTACTATCCGTTGGATGCGCGGCAAGGTCAAGCGCCTCGCCGATGCGCTCAGTCGAAAACCGGTCAGAAACAAGCTGCGCCAAAGGTAACTGCCGCTCGAACACAATTCGAGCATACTCCTCCTGCTCCGTAATTGATGCGCTATAACTTCCCAGGATTTCCTTTTCTTCAATACCCACGGCTGCCGCCGGAAATTCAATTTTCAGCACCGGGTCATTGTGTGCAAAAAGGACGACTCTACCCCCAGGCCGCGCTATTTCCAAAGCTTCTGTGACTAATTTTGGATGCGGTGCCGCCAGTAAAACGACATCCGCGCCGCGCCCATGCGTGCGTTCGCGGACTTGAGTTCTTACATCTTCCGATGCGGGGTCAAAGGAAGTGGTTGCGCCCATCCGCACACTGGCAACACGCCGCGCCGCGAGCGGATCGGTCGTCACCACCTCTGCTCCCTTCAACTTCGCCAAGCCCGTTAGCAACAATCCAATCGGCCCTTGCCCGAGCACTACCGCGAATTCACCTTTCGCAACGCGCCCCTTCCACACTGCCTTGGCGGCAGTATTGACCGGCTCGATGAACGTCGCTTCCTCAAACGTTATACCTGGCGGAATCGCCAGCATGCCGCGCTCGACAATCCACGGCATCGCGCGAACATATTGCCCGAATCCGCCTCCGTTCGGCGTGAAGCCCGCGGTCAGTCCCACTTTCTTGTACTCCGGGCATTGTGAGAAGAGCTTGCGCTCACAGTAGAAGCAGATCCCGCATGGAACATGGTGAAAACTTACGACGCGATCGCCCGCCTTGAACTTCCGTACGCCGCGTCCGACCTCAACAATTGTCCCCGCCAACTCGTGCCCGAAAATCTGCGGCGCAGGGACGAATCCGTTGGCGATTTTCTTGATGTCTGTTCCACAAATCCCGCACGCCGCCACACGAAATAGCACCTCGCCGTCGCTAATTTCCGGAACCGGCACCTCTTCGCAGACGACGCTTCCCTTGCCGCGATACACTCCGGCCAGCATTTTGCCGCCGCGATTTTCGCGCGATGTCGCTTCGAGATGCGTGGTTGTCGAACTCATGTCCTGATCGCCCCAACCATTTCAGCCGATCGATCCGCTCGCGCCGCCAGATTAGCTAAATATCCGTCGAGAAATTCCGCGAGTTTCGTCGCTGCGAGCTTCGTATCCCGCCCGAGACGCAATAGAGCAGGCAACTTGTGCGGCGCGCGCACCAACGAACGCACCACCTTTGATGCCTTCACCTTTCCCTGATCGTCCAGAACACCACTGAAATCCATTGGCAAATCCTGATCCGCCGCGTCGCTGATCGCTCGAATCGCCACGGCCGGAATCTTGCGCACCGCCCCTTCCGTCAGCACCGCGAAGCTTTCCATCTCGACCGCTTCCGCCATGCGCCCCAACCGGTTCTTGCCTTCTGCCGTCACTACCATGTCCGCCGACGATAGCAACCGCTCTGCGAGCCGAATGCCGCGCCTCTCCGCTGCCTCCACGAGTTCACGGTCCATCGCAATTGTCCGTCCGCTTTCCAACTCCATCACTTCGCGGGCCACGAACACTTCTCCGACGCGATACGTCGCGCGCAAGCTCCCCGCGACACCCGAAGAGATGCACACTTTCGGTTCCCATTGCAACGCACGGGCCATCACGGATCTTGCTCGCTCTGGTCCAACGCCCGTTAAAACCACCCGCACGTTAGCCGCTTCCACTTTCGTGTCATACGCCGCAAAATCCAGCTCCGCCACCCGCGTGAACGAACGCAACCTTCGCCACGGAGCGAATTCATTTTCCAAAGCGAAGCTCACCAGAATTTTCATACGAATCTTCACGCCGCGGAGACTTGCGCGACACCTGCCCACTTCGGAAGCGTTACGTAACCATTTTCAACGTACCAGCGCACCGCGCGCTCCAGCGCCGCTTCCACCGAGCCGGGCTGGTAGCCCAATTCCTTCCGCGCCTTCGCGTCGTTCACGAACATCTTGTGCCGCGCTATGCGCACTCCTTCAATGGGAATCCGCGGCTCGCGTCCCATCACGCGCGAATACGCAGCGTCAGCGCACGCGGCAATCAGAGCCACCGAATGAGGGATTCGCCACGTCGGTGCAGCGAGACCCGTGATTTTCGCCAGTGCATCCAGTAGCTCCTTCAGCGTCATGTTGCGTCCGCCAAGCAAGTACCGCTCGCCGATTTTGCCGCGCTCAGCAGCCAGCAGGTGCCCTTCCGCCACATCCTCCACGGCCACGAAATTCAATCCTGTGTCCACATAGGCAGGCATACGTCCCAGCAGAAAATCCAGAATGATGCGTCCTGTCGGCGTCGGCTTCCAATCGCCAGGCCCGACTGGCGTAGTCGGATTCACGATCACCACCGGCAAGCCTTCGTGCGCCGCGCGCAAAGCCTCTTGCTCCGCCAGGAGTTTTGAGCGCTTGTAATTTCCAATCATTTCATCGACGGAGGCGCGGTTCGTTTCGTCCGGCAGAGCGTTCTCGCGAGGAACGGCAATCGTCGCCACCGTGCTTGTGTAAACGAACCGCTGCACGCGCGCGCGCAGTGCCGCCGCGAGCAGATTCTTCGTTCCTGTCACATTGTTGTCGTAGATTTCCTGCGGATGACGCGACCACAGACGATAGTCGGCCGCCACGTGATAAACGTGATTTACGCCGGCAAGTGCGCGATCTAGCGAAGCCTCATCGCGCAAATCACCTTCGGCCCATTCGACCGCGACTCCCTCAAGCGCCTGCCGCCGACTTCCCGGCCGCGCCAGCGTCCTCACCGATTCGCCCGAAGCGGCCAGTCGTCGGGCAACATGCGAGCCCACGAAACCGGTCGCGCCGGAGACTAGCGTCGTCATAGTATTCGGAAGGCTTCTTCCTTCTCTCGGCCCTGCGTACTCCCCATCTGCACTGCCGCGGAAGGCTGATTCGTCTTGTGGCCGTTTCCACTTCCGTTCAGCTTCGATCCGCCGTTCGACTTCGCATTCCCGCCTCTACGTCCGCCCATGCGGCCGGAAACCTGCCATTGCAACATCTTCCAGGTATCCCCGAACTTGTGATTGCCACCCAGCACGGCGGAAGCCTCATAGCCCGACTGAACCATGCAATTCTCGCAGCGCGGATCGCGTCCATAGCCGTATTTTTCCCACGGCGTGTTGTTGATCAGATCGCTGAACGTCTCGTGGTGCTGATCCGTCATCAAGTAGCACGGGCCTTTCCAGCCGCGCGGATTGTACGTCGGATTGCCCCAGGCCGTGCACATCAGATCGCGTTCGCCCCGCAGAAATTCCATATAAATCGGCGAAGTGATGACGTTGAACTGCTCCAGCAGACTGCTCGCGCGCTGGAATTTCTCGTTCACATCCTGCCGCGACATGAAAATGTCCTTCGTCTGCACCGAAGCATACGAATACGCCGGCGAAAGCATATTGCCGTCAACACCCAGCGTTCGCAAGTAAGCAAACAGCTCGGCAATTTCTTCGATGTCCGTCTCTTTATAGACCGTGGTGTTCGAGCACACCAGGAATCCAGCGGCCTTGGCCGCCTTGATTCCCGCAATCGCCTCGCGGAACACGCCATCGCGCTCGACGCATAGATCGTGCGTCTTCTCCAGCCCATCCAGGTGAACGTTGAAAAAGAATCGCGAAGTTGGCTTGAACTCGTTCAGGCGCTTGCGTATGAACATTCCGTTCGTGCACAGATAAATATTCCGCTTTCGCGCCAGGATTTCCTTCACCAGCCGCCCAATCTCCGGATAAATCATTGGCTCGCCGCCGCAGATCGAAACAATCGGCGCGCCGCAGTCATCCAGCGCCGCCAGGCATTGCTCGACAGTCAACATTTCGTTGATCGTGGATTTGTATTCGCGGATGCGTCCGCAACCCGTGCAAGTCAAGTTGCATGCGTGCAGAGGCTCGAGCATCATCACCAGCGGAAATTTTTCTTCGCGGCTAATCGCCTTCCCGGCCAGATATTTCGTCAGATTGGCGGTCAAGCTCAGCGGAAACCTCATCATTTACCCCCGTTGTCCATTTCGGTGTTTAAATTCGCCCGGATTGAACTGCAACACGGGCCTCTTGGTTGGATGCGTCTTCGTCAAATTGCGATAGCGCGCCAGCGCATAAAGTGGAAACGAATTTCGGTATAAGTGATACTTCAAATAGAACACGCGCGGAAACCCCGTTCCCGTAAACGCATCCTCATCCCATGAACCATCATCGTTCTGACGTTCCACCAGCCACGTCACTGCCCGTTGTACGGCGGGATCGTCCGGACTCTCTGTTGCCAGCAATCCAATCAGTCCCCACGCTGTCTGCGAAGGCGTGCTTTCTCCCTTGCCTTTGAGACTCGGGTCGTCATAAGAAGCGCACGTTTCGCCGAAACCGCCATCTTCGTTTTGTACGCTGCGCAGCCACTCGGTGCCTCGCCGGCTCTCTCTGCTTTCCGCCAGACCCAGCGTTTCGGCGGCTCTGAGCACGCCACTCGTCCCGTACACGTAATTCGAACCCCACCGGCCGTACCACGCGCCTTCCTCGGTTTGCTCGCGTTCCAAATACAACACCGCGCGTCGTATCGCCGGGTCGGTCGCCGTCCAGCCAAATTTTCCGAGGCATTCAATCGAGCGTGCCGTCACATCAGCCGAAGACGGATCGATCATCGCGTTATGATCAGCGAACGGAATCTGCGTCAGCAACACGTGATCGTTGTCGCGATCGAATGCCCCCCAGCCGCCGTCGTGGTTCTGCATGCTGAGCAACCACGCAAGTCCCCGTCGTGCCGCTTGCGCGTAACGCTCGGGCTCCGTATGCGCCACGTCCTGCAAAGCCATCAACACAAATGCCGTGTCATCCACGTCTGGATAGAAATCGTTCCGAAACTCAAACGCCCATCCTCCAGGCGCCGCATCCTTGTTCTTCACTTGCCAGTCACCAGGTCCAAGAATTTGATGATCCAGCAGCCATTGCGCCGCGCTTCGTAGTGCGGGATGCGAAGGCTGAAGTCCCGCTTCTTCGAGCGATACCATCGCGATCGCCGTGTCCCACACCGGTGAAATGCACGGCTGCATCCGCAACGTTTCTTCTTCCTCAATCTCGTATCCCGAAATCCATTCCAGCTCCCGCGCGATCAATGGATCGTCCGATGCGTATCCCATCGCCAGCATCGCGTATACCGAGTTCGCCATCGCCGGGTAAATCGCCGCCAGTCCCTCGCAACGTTCTATGTGTTCGAAGAGCCAGCGTTCCGCCTGCGCCAGCGCCCACTGCCGAAACGGCTTCCACGGCAATTCCTCGTGTATCTTCAGAACCCGGTCAATCGCGAGAAACAAATTCCGCCATGAAAAAACTTTGCGCTCCCACGCGAACGCCTTCGTCTTGTTCTTTTCATCGGCAAACAGTTCATCCACGCGAGCGTCTTCCGGAATTCGCCAGCCCGGCTTCCGCGCGTAAATAATCGTGAGCGGCACAACGATCGCGCGCGTCCAAGACGACATATCGTACAGGTTCACGAAAAACCAGTTCGGCAACAGCATCAATTCAGGAGGAATCGCGGGTACCATATCCCAACCGACTGCCCCCACCATCGCCAGGTAGAATCGTACGTACGAATTCGTCGCCTCCAGGCCGCCCAACTCCCGGATCTTCTTGCGCGCCAGCTCCATATGTGGCGCGCTCGGCGAGTCACCCGCCAGCTTCAGCGCAAAATATGCCTTTACGGATGTATTTAACTCGGAGGGGCCCCCCGGATAGATGTTCCATCCGCCGTCCGCAGCTTGCTTCCGCCGGATGTAATTCGCGAGCTTACGTACTTTTTCGTTTTCGCGATCTTCCAGAACGCAATGCAGCAAAATGTGGTCCGACTCGAGCGTCGTATCAGCTTCCAGTTCGCCCCACCAGTATCCGTCCGCGGCCTGCAGCGACAGCAAGTGCTTCATTCCGCGTTCCACGGCGCCGCCCGCAGCCTCTGAATCGGCCACTTGCTTCGGCATGCGAACTCTCTGCACCGCCGCCCCGAACTGTGTCTGTATGTCTGGAATTTGCATGGTCCTTTGACCGGCAACCCTCTTTGGATCACGAATGGCAAACACCGCTACGACTCATCGACAAAAACTCTCACTAGCTACTATCGTTTCCGTCTTCAAGTGCGCATCCCCCTCAGCTAGGATGCAAAAAAACGCCATGCGCACACCCGTTGGCCTAACAGGTTTCCTAAGAATCAACTAGAAATGCAACAACTTACACACACTACCAAATTATCGCGGTCTTAGGCTCAAGGGTCAACACAAAAACGCGCTCCTGACACCCGCCATTCACTTCCCAAGCGCCCGCTGGACGCGCCCGCGCAACCGCATCGGCACAGGGCCGCCAATCGGCTGCGGAAAACACTCCTTTGCACGAATTATCCGTGTGTCCACGCCCGGCCAATTCGGCGCAAACAAAGGTGCGCGAAGGACGAAGCCATCCGCGATTCCCAGCAGCCTCCGCGCCGAAGCCTTAAAATCCGGGCGTCGAGGGTCCAAAACCAGGATCGCCAGATCCGCGGACACGTAATCCAGCCCAACATTGCTTTCGATAATTACGTTTTCAGTCCCGTTCATCAGCGTCTGTAGTTCCGACATCGCTTCTCCGAAATGAGCATGACTTGCTTCCAACAAAAACGAACGTGCCGCCCCAGCCGTCAGAAAACGCGAAGAATCGGAATGCCCGGAACGGTCAGTTTCCGCGCGAAAACGATACCCCGCAGGATCATCGTTGTTTAACGCGTGATGCTGGGTGATTTTTATAGCCATCCAATCGCATTCTGGAAATGCTCGAATCAAGTCCACAGCCAAAGCCGTCTTGCCTACGTTTCGGCACTGCCCGCCGATTACAATCATCCGCGGCCATTCGCGAAACATTTTCGCTCGCAAGCTGCGCCTTAGCATCACCGCGCCCATCGCACGTGTCGAAACGCCTGCCATCACCTCTTCACTTCCTCGAGCTTGCGTACCCGTCCAGCCAATTCTGGCAAACGCGCAAACAACGCATACTGTTTTTTGAACTGCGCCAACGGTCGCGCCGGCGTCCCCCAAACAATTTCTCTCGCGCGGATCGTCTTGCCATTCAGCACTCCCGTTTGCCCGCCCACGACGGCCTCATCCTCAATCCGGCAGTGATCTCCGAGTCCCGCTTGCCCGCCGATCAGCACGTGGTGGCCAACGTCGCAGCTTCCAGAAATCCCTGTCTGCGCCGCAATCACCGTGTGCTCCCCAATCCGGACGTTGTGCGCCACATGAACCAGATTATCGAGCTTCACTCCTCTCTCAATTCTCGTAACACCCAGCGACCCTCGCGCGACAGTCGTGTTATTCCCGATTTCTACGTCATCTCCGACCTCAACACTTCCGAGCTGCGGAAATCTCCAATGCCGCCCCTCGCCATAAACGTATCCAAAACCATCTCCGCCAATCACGGCGCCCGAATGTAGCGTGACGCGGCTGCCAATTCGTGCCGCTGGATAGAGCGTCACGCGCGGATGCAACCGGCACGACTCCCCAACGATTGCTCCTTTCCCGATAAAACTAAACGCTCCTATTTCGGTATGCGCGCCAATCACAGCGTCGGCTTCAATCACTGCATACGGCCCCACACGCGCATCCGCCGCCAATTTCGCTGAAGGATCAATCACCGCCGTGGGATGCACTCCTCGCGCAATCGGCTCCGGCTCCAGCAACCATGCCGCTGCCTTCGCAAAGGCGAGTTTCGGATTCGCAACCACCAGCAAGGTCTTCCCTTCGACCTTCATTTTTTCGCGCAACAGCACGCACTCCGCCTCGGAAGCCTGCGCTCGCGCCGAATGCTTCGCATTATCAACATAAATCAAATCCTCCGCGCCCGCGTCTTCGGGACTCGCTACGCCGGAAACAGGCAGCGACAAATCCCCTTGTGCTTCTGCCTTCAAATACTCCGCAAGTTCTCGCGCGATTCGTCTCATCTCGTGCTCTCCCCTTACTTCGCTGCCATCAGAAAATTCTTCGACCGCTACGACGCATAAAGCGACGGCTCGCCCGCTGGCCGGTTCTTCCACCGCTTGTGCACCCATAGCCACTGATCCGGATGAGCGCGTATGTAATCCTCAATCACTTTGTTGAACCGCGCTGTATTCACGCGAATATCCGCGTCCTCGTCATCTGTATGCTGAAGCTGTACAGCGGCTTCGAACCGTAGCCGGTATTTCCGCATCGCGTCGTCCCAAAAAAGAAATCCTGGCACCACGGCGGCATCGGTCCGCCGCGCGATGCGTGCCAGCCCCGTAGTCGTTGCGGCTGGAATCCCCAAGAAATCAACAAAGATTCCCTCATCGAGCGATGTGTTTTGATCGGCCAGGATCCCCACCGTGCCGCCGTCGTGCAGCACTCGCAGCATTGCTCGCGCCGCATTATTTTTCTCGATCGGTCGGTTCCCAGAGAGGCAGCGATATTGGTTTACCAGCGCGTCGACTCGCGTGTTATCGACCGCGCGCGCCAGAAACGACAGCGGATGCCCATATAAGGCCTGCGCAAACGGCGCCAGTTCCCAAGCGCTCATGTGGCCCGTGAGAAAAATCACGCCTTTTCCGCGCCGATGGGCCGCGTCGAAATTCTCGAAGCCATCGAGCACCACCAGGCGCTCGATATTTCCCCGCGACAGCTCCGGAAAATGCGCGAACTCCGCTGCCATCCATCCCAGATACCGCGTCATTCGGCGCAGTGTTCGACGGCGCTGCTCATCGGTCCAGCCCGGAAACGCCAACTGCAAATTCACCATCCCCGCGTGCCGAAGGGGCGGCCGGCACAGCAGCAATATGTGCGCAATCGTCGCGGCGGTTCCGCGGGCCACCGGGCGCGGCAAAATCCCCAGAAACTTCACAATCGTCCATGCAGCGGCGTACTCGCACCATTCGCGCATCGTGCGCCATTCTGTCACAGTAATTTTCCGCGAACCAGCGCGCGTGTGCGCCGTGTGAACTGCGCCCCGCTCTGCTACACTCACCCGCCATGGGCGACGAACCCACATCTTCGCGGAAAAATGTTCTCGCTGCTCTGTTGGCCATCGCCGTGTTGGCAATCTGCCTTTTCAGCGGCCTCTCCGCAATTGGTCTTGTCGGGCCTGACGAGCCGCGTTACGCCTGGATCGCCCGCGACATGGCCCGCTTCGGCAACTGGATCACGCCTTTCCTTTACGGCCTGCCGTGGTTCGAGAAACCAATTCTCTATTACTGGTCCGCCGCATTTTTCTTCAAATTCCTGCATTCGCCGGAGTGGGCCGCACGCTTGCCCTCTTCCCTCGCGGCGCTTGTGTCCGCTCTCGCGATGGCCTGGCTCGCGCTGCGGCGTTACGGGACCGCAACGGCATGGGCTGTTCTGCTGATTTTCCCGACATCTGTCGGCGTCATCGCTTTCGCCCGAGCCGCTTCTCCCGACATGCTTTTCACGGCTAGTTTGGCTATCGCCCTTCTTTGCGCCACAATCGTCGTCGAAAAAAACGGCTGCTTCACCACCGGAAATCCTCCCATCGTCCACGACGATAAATTGGCCCTTGTTTTCCTTGGCGTCTCGCTGGGTTTGGCTACTCTTGCGAAAGGGCCTGCCGCTGTTGTTCTAGCGGGCGGCAGCGTCCTTCTCTGGGCGCTGGCCACTCGCTACTGGAAAGCGGCCTTCCGGATGCTTCATCCCCTTGCCATTCTGTTTTTCTGCATCGTTGCGCTGCCCTGGTACATCCTCTGCGCCTATTTCAATCCCGATTTCTTTCACACGTTTATCGTGCTTCATAATTTTGAGCGTTACCTCACTCCCGTTTTTCAGCACCGTCAGCCATTCTGGTTCTTCGCTCTTATCATTCCGCTCGGGCTCCTGCCGTGGACCGCTCTTCTCGTCGGCGCCACATTCGATGGCCGCCGCATCTTCCGCAACGGCGCGTGGCGAACGTCGTCAGGATTCTTCATCGCCTGCTGGGCGATTTTTCCTCTCCTCTTTTTCAGCTTTTCCCAATCGAAGCTGCCAGGGTACATCCTGCCCGTCTTTCCATCTCTTGCGCTGCTAATGGCGCGCTCCTTTGTCTGCGCTATCGAGCCAGCGCCGGGCAAGACGCAATGGATCGGCGTCGCCACGGGCACCATGTGGGTGTTCCTGGGAGTTGCCGGCGCCATCGGCTTTCATCTCCTGCCGCCGTACGAACCGCCGTACCAGCACGGGATCAATCACCTCGCGCTCGCCGCGCTGCTGATCGGTTTAGTCACCGGACTCGCAGTCGAGTTTGCCAGCCTCGCCCGTAAGCCGTGGCTGATGCTTGTAATTTCCGCTCTGGCTTCTGCCATGCTGGTGGGAGTGGCAACCGTTCGCGTGCTGCCGCGCATTGACGCGTTGGTTTCCCCGCGCCCACTGGCCCGCGACATTCACAAAATCGTTTCCGCGAACGAAACAGTCTATGCCGTTGGCGATATCAACAGGGATTGCGATTACGGTTTGCGCTTCTATCTCGACGAAAACACCATCCCTCAATTTCATCGCGGCGAAACGCCAACTTTCGTCCTCGTCGGCAGCGAAGGCGATATGCTGTTGAACGACGTTGGCCTCATCCACCGAAAGATCGTCGCGAAATTTCTTCCGCATTGTTGGGTGGAATCGCTGCCGAAACCAGTTACTTACGACGACAAATCGAGCATTACTGGGCCGGCTGCCCCGAGGGCGGAAGGTGCTGCAGGAAAAAACTAACCACGAGGTTTTCGTAATTGCGGCGCCCTTCGTCGCTCATCTCCGCATAAGTCATCGAATCTACGGCGTGGTCCTTCGGAGGCGGAGCAATTTGAAACATCTGAAGTGTTTCTCTATCCAAATCCGGTTTATCGGTCGATTCGATAAACAGCTTAGGAACGCCTTGCAGCCGGCCTAGACGGCTGGAAAGCGGAGGCACCGCGCGGTCCTTATGGTTCAGCATCCTAAACCCAAACAGGCAGAACGTCTTTATCAGCGGAAGCGAGCCCAATCCCGTATGGCTCACCTGAATCGTCAGAAAATCCGACGGCTGGTCGTACACGGAATCAACGGCTATCGCCTCAATGCGCGGCTCTTGGACAGCCGCAGCTAGCCCCGCATACGCTCCAAGGTCCGTGCCCCATACTCCAAACCGCGAGCGGTCAATGTCTTCGCGATTTGCCAGCCCTTTGATCGCCGCAAGCAATTCCCGAGTTTCCTCGTAGCCCAGCGTTGTGCGCCCGGGCACCGCGCCGTGACCAATGAAATCAAACAGAAACACGTTGAATTCGTGTTCTTGCAGCGCAGTCACCAGAGTAAGAATATCCGCCCGTTGCGATCCATAGCCATGGCATAGCACAATCGTCGGTGCACGCATAAGACCGGGAAAGAACCATCCCTCGCGCGATCCTTCGCCGGGAATATCGAAGCTATAGACAGTCGGATGCCCCATCAACAAGGTGACATCAACATTCGCCGCGCTACGCGGTGGCGTCAGGATTTGATACAACAAATATCCTGAAATCGTCGCCGCCGCCAGAAAGACGAACAGCGCCAGAGCGAGCAACGATCCCGCCACGCGCGCGAACCGCGCAAACAAACGCTTCAAATTCGACATAGGATTCATGCTTCGGCTGCCACACTCCGTTTCCGACCGCCGCGCAGTTTAGCATAATTTGACTGCGCGCCAGCGAAGACTAAACCTATCGGTTCTTAACTATTATGAAAAGAACCGCACGGATTTTCCCTCATTTATGCCGCTTTCGACCCTCAAGATGCGGGTGCAGGGTCAGTTTGAATTTTCTTGATCGTGACACAGAGAGTCGAAATTCAAACTGACCCATTACCCAGCTGCGCCAAGTATGGTGCGATATAATATAATCGTCCAAGGGGATACTCAGGCCATCCATGCAGGTTGTCGATCTGCGCCAACTTCATTCGCGTTCGCTTGAGCCACTCTTTCACCAAGAAGCGGAACTGTGGCGCAACGATCTCTATTGGGATTATCGCCCATCGCAGCATTTAATCCGCAAATTCATCGACTCGCACTCCCTCGCCGGTTACGCCGCCTTTGAGGGGAAGCACCCCGTAGGCTATGGCTTCTACGTTTTCGAAGATCAGAAAGGCCTCATCGGCGGTCTTTTCGCCTCGCCA
>DASYYR010000087.1:0-30127 GCA_035933575.1 Candidatus Acidiferrales bacterium
TTCGCTCGATTCCAAGAAGGCCACTCAAATCACCGACGGACTCAGCGACGCGGAATACCCCGCATTCGACAAAGACGGGAAATATCTTTACTTCACCGCCAGCACAAATTCAGGGCCAACGGAATCTATCCTGGACATGTCCAGCGACGGCCGAACGGTGACCCGTAGCGTATACCTTGTAGTGCTTCGGAAGGGCGTCGCGTCGCCGTTGAAGCCGGAGAGCGACGAAGAAAAAGTTGCGGCGCCGCAAAGCCAGACCACGCCTTCGACAGTTCGAGCGGATAAAGACGGTAGGAACAAGAAGGATGCCGAACCGGCCGCCAACGTTGAGATTGATTTTCAAGGTATCAGCCAGCGTATTCTGGCATTGCCACTGCCTCCAGCAAACTATACCGGCCTCGCCACCGGCAAGGAGGGCGAAGTCTACCTGGAACAGGCGCAGCCGCCTGAGCAGGGCGGGTCGGTCACGTTGCTCAAATTCACTCTGGCGGACCGCAAAGCGGAGCCGATTGCCTCGGGCATAAGCGATTTCCGGCTGTCGTTTAGTGGAGAGAAGTATCTATTCCAACAGAACGGAAAATGGGCAATCGCATCTACAGCTGCGCCGTTGAAGCCCGGACAAGACCTGCTAAATATGGATGCGATGCAGGTCTCCGTCCACCCGAGGGAAGAATGGAAGCAGATGTATCACGAAGTATGGCGCATCGAGCGCGATTACTTCTATGCGAAAAATTACTACGGCTTCGATCCCGCCGCCGCTGAAAAACAGTACGCCGCATATCTTCCTGGAATCGTCAGCCGTGAGGATTTGAATTATCTCTTCGAAGAAATGCTCGGTAAGCTTTCGGTCGGCCACATGTTTGTCGAGGGAGGCGATATCCCGAAGGTTGCGCCTGTTTCGGTGGGCCTGCTAGGCGCTGATTACGCCACGGAAAACGGCCGCTACCGCTTCGCCAAAATCTACAGCGGCGAAAACTGGAATCCCGGCCTTCGCGCACCGCTCACCGAACCCGGTGCCGAGGTAAAGCCCGGCGAATATCTTCTCGCCGTGAACGGCCGCGAGCTCCACAGCAGCGACAACCTCCACAGTTTCTTCTTGAATACCGCCGGTCGGCAGGTTGCGCTGAAAGTCGGCCCAAATCCGGATGGCTCTGGTTCGCGCGACGTCACCGTAGTCCCTATCGCCGAAGAAATTTCCTTGCGGCACCGCGATTGGTTGGTCAACAACATGCGCACTGTGGATCGGTTAAGTGATGGCCGCATCGCCTACGTCTACCTGCCCGATACAGGTACCGGAGGCTTTACATCCTTCAACCGCTACTTCTTCGCGCAGGTCGGCAAACAGGCCGTGATAATCGATGACCGCTTCAACAGCGGAGGCCAGGCAGCCGACTACATCATCAACTATTTGCAGCGCACGCTTTGGAACTATTGGTATACGCCCAATGGTGCTGTGATGACCGAGCCGACTGAAGCAATTTTCGGCCCTAAAGCTATGCTGATCAACCAGTACGCAGGTTCCGGCGGCGATTTGATCCCGTGGTTTTTTCATCACGTCGGACTCGGGCCGCTGATCGGCGAAAGGACTTGGGGCGGAGAAGTGGGCATTACCGGATATCCTCCGCTTATCGACGGTGGTTCCGTAACTGCGCCTAGCCTCGCGTTTTTCACTACCGAAGGACATTGGGGAATCGAAAACACGGGCGTTCCTCCGGATATTGAAGTCGAGATGGATCCAAAATCTTGGCGCGAAGGCCACGATCCCCAGCTCGAGAAGGCCGTGCAGACACTTCTCCAAGAGCTGAAAGAGCATCCTCAGCCGAAGCCCGTGGTTCCTCCGTTCCCTGTTTACTACAAGGATGCTCATTAGGAGCTTGCCGAAAAACTAACTCCGAGGTTCAGGTCTTGGAACGTCTTGTTGCCACCAAGTATACTCTTCGGGTGCGAGATGCTCTAGAACGAAGCGTAACCAAAGGCGGATATCACAACGCGATTGCCAGTACGTCGCGTCACGCCGCAGGCGGGACGTAGGTTGGTAGGGGCGGTGGGGATCGAATTGTTGAACCAAATCCTAAGTCCTGCAGATTGTACTGGCCTTATCCCCGCCGACTCGCCGTTTCAGGGGGTATTTTGATGGGTTTTGCGACCAAGTTGCGACCAAAAAGAGGGATTAAACAGCACATGAAAATAAAAAAGAGAGACACATCTTTCTTGCGTAACAACGTGACAACAACCGATTCTATTTCCTATTTTCATCCTCGGGGGGAAAACTGGGCTAGTGTGTGCTGACATGTATATTTTTCATCATGGATTGTGTTGTCGTGTTGTCAGATTAAATTTGTATGATAAAAAACGAAATAATCGGATTTTTTCTTCTTCGGACGTTTCCTGTCGTCTTTCCCGTGCTGTCGTAAGAGTTCTCACGCCGTGGCGCGGCGGTCGTTCGGCGCATCTTATCGGTGCGTTAAATGCATATCTGTCCCGTCCGGGACAGCCGCTGCCGCCCGATCCGGGGCCAGGCAGCGGCTATCCTATCGCTGCGCGCCTGGATGGCCGCCTAATTGCCAGAGCAAAGGCAATGGCCGGTGAAACGAGTCAGGCTGCGCTCATTCGCCGCGTTCTGTTATGGCGATATTTTCAAAAGCCCGTCGCAGCATCTGCGCGGCCCAATCCCTCTGGTATCCCTGTTTCAAACCCAGCGAGGGTAAGAGTCGCGGAGAGGCAGGCCGTCGTACCGCCGTCTCCGGTCGCGACGTCCAAAGTCGCCGATAACGGTAATCGCAGCGAAATGGGCCTCCCGCCCTCAATCGGAGAAGAGCCGAGGAGGGACAATCCGCCACCTAAAAATCTGAGCGATCAGGAATACATTCGGCGACTTTATGAAGGGAGGATTTGACCGTGAGACACTTAAAGCGGGATGTGCTGCGATTGTTGGTGGATGGACGGTGCCGCGATGCTCGTAGCGTTGCTGAGGGTGTGGGCTACTCGAAGCCGCGTTCGATGTCGAGCTACTTGCGTCGTTTGGAACGGCAGCGATTGATTCAGAGTTCTCATTCAGGGTGTGCTGTGACGTTTTGCATTACGGCTAAAGGCGTCGCGCGATTGCAATTTTTTCTGGCGCATCCGTCGTTCGATTTCACACGGTGTGTGTGCGTTCCTAGAATATAAATGCTGGCGCGGAGTAAGCAGGCGTAATATCGTCCTTGAAATTCTTTGCACGAAAGGACGATTGCCATGGAGCTTGGGCTGACCGACCTCATCGCGACGCTGAAAGAAGAAATTGGAAAGCTTCAATTCACAGGCCGCCCGATGTTCTTCATCGAAGGCGTCGAATTAGAACTCAAGTTCGTCGTCGAGAGGACCGCCGACGCTTTTGGGAAAGTTCAGTGGCTGCTTTTTGCGGCAGAGGCGAAAGGCACTTACAAGAACGAGCACGTAAATACCGTCACACTTTCCTTAAAGCCGATGGGACGACCGTCGCTCGCGGCGGGTTGAAGATTAACTTGCCTTTATAATGAGTCACCACCGGCGGCGCGAAACGTAAGAGAAATAAAGTGATCCGTTGTGGCCTTGTGGGTTGCGTGCCAGTGCTGTATCCTTCCACCAAATGGACCCTACGAATTTAACAATTGCTATCGTCGGTTTGGTACTCAGCACCCTGACTATAGCTGCCATTCTTTACGGGCCGATTGCGGCGCTCAAAATCCAACGGAAACTAGACCAGGAATCGGAAGAAAGGAAGCGCGACCGTGAGCGGAAGCAGTTCATCTTCCGTACGCTCTGGGTCACGCGCTCAACTCCAATCAACCCTCGGCATGTAGAAGCTCTGAACATGATTGACTTGGATTATCCAGACTGCAAACCCGTGGTTGACGCTTGGAATTTGTATCTAGACCATTTGAACTCAGACTCATCACGCCCAAACTGGGAGGCACAGCGCGTTGACTCACTGACTGAACTGCTCTATCAAATGTCACTTGCTCTTGGATATTCGTATGATAGGGTTCTACTGAAAAGGCATTGGTACAGGCCGCTACTGCATTGGCAAATCGACGACATGGATATGGCATTACGGAAGGGATTTGCTGAAATTATAAAAGGGGAACAGGCCTTTCCTGTCAAAATCGTTGATGTTCAACAAGCTCAGCCTGCGAAGGCGGACATGGAGGCGCGCCAAGGTGAGAAGCGGGAACTGCCCCGGCTAGCTCAAGAGCCTTGACCCCTCGCTGCATTCAGTGTGCCGACGCCTTAGGAGGTGCAAAGTGTATGCCGGAGGAGAACAGCCTGAGGTGGGTGATACCGTGCACGGCAGTGGTGGTGAAGGTGAAGTCCTAAGAGTCGCACCGAACGGTATCGGCGGGAAGGAAAACGTCGTAGTGCAGTGGTCTACTGTGCATGAAAGAGCGCCTGGCTACCGAGCGCTCAAAGCTCCGGTTCAAGTTCCGACCGAATCGCTCACGCTCGTGCGCAGAAAATCTTCTTGACGCCTCCTAATGTCGTGTAGATCTAGGCGCTTCTGAGCCCCCTCCTCTGCGATTGCGTCACGAGGGCCCGCTCCCCTCGCGTAAACAGGCGTGCAGAAGAGCATTCAACTCACCCTGGTACTCGCGCTCTCTGCCATAATGATGCGTGGTTGCCGCCGGATCGTCGTGGAAAGCACCAGTAAGTCAATAGGTATGCACGTAGTTGAGAGATTAACAGCTTCACGTTGACCCTTGACTTTTTTCAAAAGAGGAACACAATCGGCGGTAGCCTTGACCTGAGGGACGCCCATATGAGGCGTCCCGGTTGATGAGGACCTGAGAGACCCTCACCTTATCCGGGCACCCTTCAAAAGTCAAGCCTGAATTTAAAACGTTGCGGGTGTGTGTAGAGAACCCGTAAAAGGAAGGGACTATGGCGATCACTCACAAGTACACGCTGATGTGCGACGATGTTAGGCAGGAAAACAATGGGAAATTCATCGTGGTGGGCCTTTACACACCGAATATGAGCGTTCCCCAAATCCCATT
The DNA here is from genome assembly GCA_035933575.1 of Candidatus Acidiferrales bacterium. Lineage (GTDB taxonomy): Bacteria > Acidobacteriota > Terriglobia > Acidiferrales > UBA7541 > DAHUXN01. The sequence continues at coordinate 5,013 of DASYYR010000087.1, forward strand.
TACCGTACCGTTTCTGACATTTTTCATGTTTGTCAACGTGGACAGACCCGGCAACTTCCCGCTCAGAATGCGGCTGGAACGCATGGAAAACGGGCAGCGACTAGTGGAGGGGATGGGCATGATGGGGGTTCGTGCTCCGGGACTAGGAGCCTCACCGATACGGGTCGGTCCACTTCAATTCCAAGCTGCTGGAACCTACAATTTCGTGGTTGAAATCGATGGCGATAGAGAACCAATAATCACGAGTTTCGAGGTGATCCTTGCCCCTCAGCAACAACAGATTATGCCTGGCCAGCAAGGCTGAGGCTAAGAGATGAGTCGTCGGTTGATAGCGCGGCGCTCGGCACAACTGGTGGCACGAGTACGTTTGTCGTCATGCGCTGGTTTGAACCCGTATTTACAGAGCCAGACCCACGCACTTCTTTCGTTAGGAATTGTAGAACCACAACTTGGACTCTCGAATTGCGCTCCCGCTCGGGCAAGCGTTGCGTCAAAGATTGCGTTTGCGGCGGATTTCCAACCGCTACGGATGCCAGCCGCGCCAGATTTTCCTTTAGCGTTTGTTCCGAAGCGCCGCGCAAAACGTCGCAGAATTCCCATTCAACTGCGTGAGCAAGTTTTTCTGCATCCAAATCTCCCAACTTCTGTACATCGCGGAGAACTGGAGCAAACCACGTGCGGAACTCTTCACGTGTCATCAATCCCGACGTGTATTCTGCTAATTTTTCCTGCAATTGCGCGCAGAGTGTCAAAGTCATGATTTCCTCTCTCCAAACATTATCCCATCTAGAAATGGAGCGCAAGTTCTCAGAATGCGGCATGGATGCCGTTCTAAGTACCTGTACTTCTAGACGGGTTGATCGTGACAGCTATCACAATCCCATCAAGAATCGCCGAGAATACGGCCTCGTTTATATCAAAAACGGAGAAACTGTGGCAATTATCTACTATTTTAAGGGACCTGACGGTGAGGATCGCAGAAGTATTCGCCAGATGGTGATTGAAGATATCGCCTATCAAATCACCGGCCAAGCGGAATAGCTCACAGAAACATTGTAGCATCTGGTTCAAGTTGCTGTACCCTTGGGGAGACGATGTTCGCGGTTAGTACTCGCGGAGCTTCGGATATCAACGATTAAAAGCCGTGTGTTTAGCGACGCTCCTTAGAAAGGCGTCCGGATTCTTCAGCTTGCATTCCCAAATCCTAATAACTTTCCATCCAGCCTTTCGGAGCTGGCGATTAACGGCCACGTCCCGCATTCTATTTTTAGCCAGCTTCGCTTTCCAAAAAGCTCTTGAGGTTCCAGGGGCGCTGTAACAGCGAGGGCACCCATGCCAGAAGCAACCATCCACAAAGACGGTCAGCCTCGCCTTTGTGAATGTGAAGTCAGGCCTCCCGGCAAGCGGCAAATGCCTCCTCCATCCCTTAATGTTATTCCTGCGAAATAAGCCTGCTACTCTAAGTTCAGTGCTGGCGTTTCCGCGTGCGCGAACTTTCGCCATGACCTCGGAGCGTTGTCGACTGTCGAGATTATCCACCGTTGTCGCCAGTGTCGAATTTCTTGCGAAGCCACTCGAATGCCGCCCGTTGGTCATCCTGCCCCGCTCGTCTAATTTGCGCCAACAGCCAAATCCAAGTCGGCTTTTCGCTCGTGATATTCTTCGCACCTTGGTTGCAAGTTGAACATAGAGCGCGAAGATTGGAGAGTTCATCCAGCCCGCCAAGGCTCTTGTCTTTGATGTGGCCAATATGCAGGCGAACCTTGCGGCCCGTCGTTGGATCAATGTCGCCGGGGGTAAGGCCGCACATTTGGCAGGTGAATCCATTGCGGTCGAGAACCTCGGCGCGAATCCGTGCGGAAATCGGACGGGAAAATGAAACGCCTGCTCTTCCTGACGGGGCGCTTACTAAGAGATACTGTCCCGGCTTTAAGTCCGCCCTGTCATTGTGCGTCAGAATCGGCCATTTCTCATCCTCACGCAGTTCTCGAACCCGACGAGCCCATTCGCTTACGCCTGAACCGGCGGCGTCTCGCAGGTCTATGGATGAAACTACCTTACCGATGTTTTGGAGGAGGAATCGCCGAATCCGCTCTTTTGAGCCGATCTTACGCATTGGCGCTGGCCCGGCGGGTAAGCAGGTGGGCTAGCAGTTGATTGCCTATAAACTCAGTATAGGCCGGAGGGATCGCTTCGTTTAGCTCATTTTTGGTCATCCAGTCAATGCCCATGGCATCGCGGGCAGCAGCTATCGTGCAATTGCCGCCTCCTGTGACCTGCACAAAATCGAGCATATCATTTGTTTTTCCGTAGTGGGATTTACGCTTGTCAAAGGTGTGAACCCTTGGGTGCTTGTTGTGGGGCGGAATCATTATCGTGAAGTTCGCCTCAAACAACCGATGACGAAGCACGCGCAGTTTCGGAAACATCGTTCCGCAAAGAACCACAGGATCAAGCAGAGGCGCGCCATCGACGTTTTCAATGACATACGGACGGCTGGCTTTGATCAACATTTTTCGGACAGGCTCAATTAGCCGGGGCCATTCGTGCCCGTTCCCGTTTCTCTTGGCCAAGTCGGAATACGACTGGCATGGCGGCGACGCATGGATGGCGTCAAATGAAGCCACAAACTTAGGATCAAGTTTCAAGGCGTCGGCTTGGATGAAATGAAAAGGGTAGTTGGACTGCGGCTTGTGGTCCACGCCGACAACCTCAAAGCCCGCCCTGCTGTATCCGACGCCAGCGCCGCCAGCGCCGCAGAACAAATCGAGTAGCCGGGGCTTTCTTCCAGACGGGTCTTTGCTCTGTGGCCTATGGCCATTTGCGGAGGCGACGCATGCTTCCTTTTTCATCGGCGGTGCGATTATAGTGCGAGGCAATGGCATTAAGCAATTCCGTAAAAATAGGGACGGAATTTCAAATCAAATTAGGGAAGCTCATCGAGGAGAACCGACTCGACGGCGTCCTCTCGTGCAGCTGCTGGCCGTGGCCGAAAAAGTTTTTAACGCGCTATCGAGGTTGTCCATCGAAGAGCCCATCGACGCGTGGTTCGTATAATTCCGCGGTGGGCTCCGCGATAAGTTCCTGCAAGTTGGCCATGTCGTAGCGTGGCATTGTACTACAGACCCGGCCAAGCACTCGGTCTCACCACAGCTACCCGACGGTTCTTCCCTCTTCATTTTCCTGAACGCCGTGCGCGCTTGTGAGTGGTATTCCTTTGCAGGGCGAGCCATTTGTTATAAGCCCTCCGCATAGTACGGGTGCTGGTTTTGTGTTTGTTCGCCACGGAGGTCAGGGCATCAACCTTCTCGTATCCCTGTCCGAGCAAAATGCCGACATCTACGCAGGCCTGCTGCTCTATTTCTGGATTGCCATCGAAAGCTGGTGGTTTCCCGCCCTTGCGTTTGTACGGCATGGCGCTGCCAAACTTCTTAAATGGCTCCCGCAAGAGAAACGGGAGATTCTTCGCGAATGCTATAAACTTCGATTTTTCCTCCGGGCTTGGCTCGGGTATTGCGAGAAGGAAGCCCATTGCTCCGTTCTCTTGTACCCCTGTTTGCAGACGCCGGGGGAGATTGTCTATAAGTTTTGCTCCGCGTGCCATCATCTCGGCAGCGGATGTTTTCGTCGGCTCAAAACCTCGTTTAATTGCTGCTTTGTCCATCAACTCAATGCCGCGCTCGATTGCTGCTAGAAATTCCCTCGCTGTTTCCTCTCGCATAGTGACATTGAACCTCCGCACTTGAATGTCACTACGGTGACATCGAAGGCCCTATTGTGTCAAGTTCAGTTCGGTTGGTCTACTGAGACCGCTGTTGAAGCGGTGATTGCAAAGGAGATTGTAAAGATGGCAAGGCACAAGCTGTCTGTAGCGGAGAGGATTATTGGAATCCAAACGGCATTGGCGAGCGACAAAACGCCTGAGCGTTTGAAGCCCGGACTGCGGCGCTATCTCAAGGTTCTGCAAAGCAGTAAGGATGGGCGCAGAGGGGTTTTCGCCCTTCTTTTTCCTCGGCGGCGTCGGTCGTAAGAGCAAAAGCCCGCCACTGGACGCAACGGGCTTCGATTTTGGATTTACGAATTTGTACAACGATGCAGGGCCGCGATACCTATGAGCGAGCGCCGAAGGACTGACAGACCATTCGTCTCGCGACCTATACGGGCTAGTGGCCCTGCTACCCCTTTCGCCGGAGGTTTCCATAGCCCGGCAGGGATCAAGACGGTCTGTCCGAGCGAAGGCTCGCGGTTTTTTGCGAGCCTGAGCGAGCAACGGAGGAGCGACCGCAACCTCGCAACTAAGGCTGTAAGCGTGTTCTCGCTGACGCCGCGACTGCCAATCGCGGGACACAACGTGAAGCGCGAGGCCTGCAGCCCCGAAAAATGCGGCATGGATTCAAGGCCAAAGCCAGAATCCATCCTGGTAAGGCAACGTGTGTTCAGCGGGATGGACAGGAACCATGATTACGACGGAACAGATGGCAAACTTTGATGCGGCAAAGCGGCAGGAAGCTCGGCATCTTCCGATGCTTCTTGATCGGGCGCGCGCGGCTGAAAAAACAGCGCGGGACAATCTCGCTCGCAAGCAAGTTGTTTTTCACTACGGGAATTTTCTTGCGTCGCTGATACACGATGGATGGTGGGTAACGATTACGCTTCGAGATCGCAACCGGCCTTTCACGACTCGACGGCATGGCAGGCGCACGCTTCGCGGCAAAATCAGAAAGCACTACCGCGATTGCCGCATTCGCTACGGCCAGCCTGACGGGAAAATAAAAGCGTGGCGTCCCGCAAGCAAGTTGAATCGTCCTTACACTCCCTTCACGCACGAGATTCTTTCGGAGATTCGCCTCTTCATGGAATTGGTCGAAGTATCAGTCGGTGCGCCTATCGGTTACATCATCGCTGAAGAAATCGGCGAACTGAATGGGCGCTGGCATCTCCACCTGCTTGTCTCTGGCGTTTCGGGCCTATATCGAAGGATTTGGTGGTCTGCTGCTCATCAAATCTGGGGAAGATCGCGCATCGAGATTTATGATCCACGACGGGCCGCTGCTTTCTACGCGGCGAAATATGCAGCAAAACAGCTTGGCGCGATTCATTTGTGCGGGACGCTGCGCGGTGCGTCGATGGACGCTTGCGAGGATCGTCGCTCCGGCGTCGCTGTCGGCGGGCGTGATCTTGTCCGTTCCGATTCGATGCCATCTGATTTTTATCATTCGCCGGTTACAAGTTTTCGCAAACCGGGTTTTGCACGGACTCTGCCTGCTCGCGTTTGGCGTCAGAGCAAGAAACAGAATTGGATTCCCTTCGAGGATAGATGAGCGCAACGGAACAAATCCGTGATAGCTTCTCGCCTCAAGGCCAGTGCGTCGGCGGGCAAAGGAAACCATCTTTGGCTCGACGGCGGTATCAGAAGGGCGTTTTAGAATTGCGTGGAAACACTTGGACGGTCAAGTTTCGTGAGGACATGATTCAACCGGGCGGCAGCGCCGTAAAACGAGTCGAGGTTCGTCGCTTCGTGGGGACGCTCGATGAATTCCCTACTCGTAAGCTGGCGCGTCGCCGTGCGGACGAGATTGTGTCTCGCGTGAATGGCCTAGATTACAAGCCGATCATGGTTGCAACTTTCGCGGAGTACTCCGAAGTCTGGGATTCGCGGGCGTTAGCCATGATGAAACCGTCTACTCAGAAGGCGGCTCGTGCTCATCTCCGTATCTATCTTGTCCCGCAGTTTGGAAAATTGCGGCTTGATGAGATCGGAATTTCGGCGGTGCAATCTCTTGTCGCTAGGATGGCAGCAAAAAATCTGAGCAGGCACATGATTATGAACGTGCTCTACACGCTTTGCTCTGCTTTGAAATCAGCCCGCAAGTGGGGTTATCTCTGCGGCGAGTTTCGCGTCGCCGATTTGACAATTCCAGCGGGCGGCGTTGCGAAGGTTCCCCGTTTCTTCACTCTCGCGGAGGCAATTGCAATTATTGAAGCTGCGGAAAGTCCGTGGCGAACAATTTTCGCGGTTGCCGCAATGACAGGGATGCGGCCTGGAGAGGTTCTTGGTCTTACCGTGGGCGATCTCGATTTCGAGCGTCGCCTGATTCACATCCGGCAGACCGCGTATTATTCCAAGCTGCAAACTCCAAAAAGCAGGTCTAGCGTCGCGCCGGTTCCGATGCCTGATCCGCTCGCGGGTATGCTGCGCGAGTATTTGCAGACGTGGAAGCCGAATGCGGCGGAGCTTCTATTTGCAACGCGGAAGGGTACGCCGTTTTGCGAAAACAAGATCGTGCAAAAACGGCTGTGGCCTATCCTCGATAAACTAAAGATTCCGCGTTGTGGGATGCACGCTTTCCGGCATATGTACGCGAGTCTTTTGGTGCAGGGCGGGGCGTCGCCAGCGGTCGCGCAGCGTCAGTTACGGCACTCGGACGTGATGACCACCATGCGCCATTACACTCATATCCTCGGAAGCGAGCAGCGTGACGCAGCGGAAAAAATCGCGGCACAATTGCTACCAGTTGCGACAGATGCGACCAAAGTAGCGGTGCAAGTCGAGTGGTTGCACTAGAATGTTGGTAGGGGCGGTGGGGATCGAACTAAGAACGACGCTGAAAAGCCGTAAGTTATTGATTCCATTAATCGCGAAAAACGCTAATAACGCCGGATTCGCCCAACCGAGGTACACGGGAGGTACACGGAAGCCATTGCTCTCCAAAATCGCATCCAGGAATGAGGTCGGAGCAGCGAAGAAGTTTTGGCATGGCAGTTTCTTTGAATGGCTCTCCAGCTGTGACCGGCGCGCCTCGCGAGTCGAGCAGATGCGGACTCCACCCCTCCGTACAGCGCGGGTCAATGGAACTTGAGGCTGGCCTGTTTTGCGGCGCATCCTGGGGACGACCGGAATCCTTAGTGCCCCCATATCACCCACCAAAGTTCTTCCGTAGGAACCTCTTCTTACCTGGACAAAACTTGCGGAACGTGCGACCTCCTTGTTGCGGAAGGGAGTCTGGGCTATGACCTACGCGTGTCTGAGTCCTTGTGTTCGAGTATGGCATTTGCCCGAGATTTCCTGCGGATGATGAAAGTAACCATACTCTTTGTTTCTATGCTCCTGGACTACGCTCGCACGCCACGCCAACAGACTACTCGTCCTTACGTCCGTATTTCTCAAGCCACTTCAGTTCTTCGCGGACCGCGATCTTGAGGTGCCACGGATCCTTATCGAATGAATGACCTTCACCGGGAAAGATCAGGAGTCTATGGGGAACCCGTCTTGCATAGAGCGCGTGCTCCAGCAGGTAGGCTTCAAATGGAGGGACGTTGCTGTCTTCGGAGCCAGTGATAATCAGTGTTGGAGTTGTAGCTTTACCGATCTGCCAGATGGCTGCTTCTCTGTTGTAATTCGTTTCTGCGTCCCAAGGAGGTCCTCCGAGCGAATGCGCAAAATAGAGCGGAGCACCGCTGTTACCCCACATCGCTACGTTTTCGACAGCACCTGCACCAGTCACTGCGGCCTTGAAGCGGGGGGTTTGCGTGATAAGCCAGTTCGTGAGGAAACCTCCTTCGCTATAGCCCCCAACCGTCAGTTGTTCTGGGTCGGCAATGCCGTCCTTAACCAGGGCGTCCACACCTTCCAGAATATCTTTTCCAGGGCGGGAATTCAGGCGGGGGACAAAGCCGATCGTGAACGCATCTCCATAGCCGGTCGAGCCACGATAGTTCGCATCGAAAACCAGCCACCCCCGCGTCGCGGCCAGCGCGAACCAAGCCCAAGGATGCGGCGAACGGAACTCGTCTCCGTCAGCCATTTGCGGCCCGCCGTGGATCCAAGTGAAAGTGGGCAGGTGCTTGGCCTCGAACTTCCCCGGCGGGTAGATCAGCATGCCCTCGATCTCGGTCCCATCGTCTGCCCTCCAGCGATAAGGCTTTGCCCGCGGTAGCTCGCGCTCCGTAAGGCGTCTGTTAAACGCCGTGATCGGTTTCGCGTGATCCAACTGGTCGGGACTCTCTGCCAAGTAAACTTCGCGAGGGCGAGAAGGCGAGGAGTAAACGAAGGCTACTCGCGGTGCGTGCCTCGCTGCAGAAAGCATCTCATAGGTTCCGGCCCAACAGGGTTGCTTGGCGAACTCGGTATCGGTGGTTGCCTCGACGTAAGCCTTGACCTCGATACCCAATCGCCCGGCAACGAGGACTGCGCCATCCTGCATAACGGCGAAGTCCCCATCGGAGTCTGCTGTATAGCGGACCCCGATCTCCCCCGAAAACCGAGAAGCCCAACGCTTTGCTCTACCGCCTGTTTGGTCTACGCAGTAGAGCCTGGTCTGAACCTCCTCCTTGTAGGGCTCATCGGGCACGCCAGCTTCGTAGGTAAAGAAGACATGTCGACTGTCCAATGCCCAGTGAATTGCGTCCACTCCCTCCTCAGTATGGATGGCGAGGTGCAATGCTCCGTTGGCTATATCCGCTATAAATATGCCGTAAGGTTCGTGCGACTCTAAGCGCCCGGAACGCGAATCGGTAGCGATCGCAAGCGAGCGCCCGTCGGGCGAAGTGACCATCTCCGCGACACTATACGGTATGGTGGCAAGCCTTTCTGGAGCAGACAGTCCTGCACCTTGATCGGTGTGAATCGGGCTCTTGGCAACCACGGAACCTACGTCAACGCTGAACAGCACATCGCCGCGCTCTGTTTCGCGGAAGCGGATCACGTCCTTCCATTCTGCCGTGTAGTTGTTTTTCTGTGCTTTTGTCCACGGATCGCGGGTGGCAAAGTAGATTCGCCGCGAGTCACCGGACCAAGCAAACGCATGGATCTCCTCGTTGGTGAGTGTTACGCGCAAAGCCTCGCCACCGCTTGGGGAAATCACATAGAGTTGTGCTGTATCATTTTCGACTTGGTCTCCTTCGGCATCGTCATCCGACCGTGGCTTGCTGTTGGCCACTTTGCGGTCCGAGAGGAAAGCGATCCAGCGGCCGTCTGGCGACCACTGGGGTGAGCTGTCATGCCTGCATTCCGAAAGCTGAACCAGTGAGCCCCCACTTTCGTCGCGATAAAGCCATAGGTCGTCTCGGAAGCTGTTGGCGGCCCATTCCGGGCGCATCGTCTCAATCACCACGTCCTTGCCATCCGGCGAAATCTGGACAGAACGGATGTCCACCGCGTTGAAGAACTCATCAAGCGTGAGTGGCGGTTTCTGCGCCTTCGCGACAGTCGGCATGGAAATGGATAAGGAACACAGAACGATCAACTGAGCGCTACGTCTGATGATTGACATGAATCTCTCCTGAAGACTCGGGCCGCGGCTCCTCCGTCAGCATCCCAGCTCAAGCGCGAACTCAACGCCATCTTCGCCGCCAACGGCTTCCCCCAAGCACAAATCAGGTAGACTCCAGCGTTACTTCGCGGGAGCGCCTTTTCCGTACAGAAATAACAGGCTATCCGGCAGCGCGACGGCGTTCGTATAAAGCTCGTCCGCGCCTGCTATTTCCCGATACGAAACGGTGTATCCCTTTGCGCGCAAGACATCATGCATGTGGCGATTCGCCGCGAGTGACGACGGCCGGGGAGTCGTATCGCCGCCCCCAATCAAATAGCCCTGCAGTGATGACGAAACGCAAAGACAGTCTCGGGCTTGCAGCGAATTGCTGAATGATCCACTCGTATTCAAGATCTTCCAGGTCAGCGGCGTTGGCCTTGTGTGGACCCCACGTAAAATCAGCTGTGATCGTGAGGACATTTCCAAAAACCGTGGGATGTCGCAATCCGGCAAACGTTGCAGCGAGTCCTCCAAAGCTCTGCCCGCCAATCGTCGTTTCGGCCGGATCTGACGTTACGTGATAGCGCGCGCGCACCCACGGAATCAGTTCCTGAACCACGAATTTCGTGAACCGCTCATTGCACGCCAGCTCGACGTTGCGGTCCTTCTGCTTCACCATCAAAACAATGGGTGGACGAATCCGGCCGGCTGCCAGAAGGTTTTCAATGATCGTCGCTGTAGGAACCGTCCGCGCATAATTCTCGCCGTCAAAGAGCACGAGTAGGTCGTAAACTCTGCCTTCCGTAGTGTAGCGAGGCGGAGTGTAAATCCAGAAGCTGCGCTCCTCCCCGAGAATTTTGCTGCTCAAATCAAATTCTTCTGTGCGGCCCTTGGGCACGTTCGATTTCGCCTCAATCCATGGGATGGGAGTCGCACCGGGAAGCTCGACCAGAGAGCGAACATAATCCCGGTCTTCGTGCTGTACGAAGTGATGCGGATTGAGCGGATCCGCCTGCCAAGTGTCCCAATACCTGCCTTTCCGCTGCGCCAGCGGAAGCAGCGAGTCATTCGGCGAAAGGTAGTAAGTGAATCGGCCATCGTTGCGCAGTTTATATGTCCTGAACCATACGTTCGTGCCCGGCAAATTTTCCAGCAGGCTTTTTCCCGGTTCTTCGGCAGCGGTGCCGGGAAGGTCCGAGACCAGCCCGACGTTTTTAGTCTCTGGCCCGCCGCGCCACAGAAAAGTCACCAAAACATGTCTGTCGTCGCCGGAAATAGGCTCGACGAGCGGAGTCCCGGCCTGTCTAACTTCACGCCAAAAGTTATCGAGTGCACCAGCTTCGCCAGCCTTTAATTGCTTTCCCAGCATCACCACACGCGGACTGCGAATCGCCGCCTGCTCAGCAGACTGCTGGGCGGTGGCGGGCGGCCCAATGCAAGAGCACAGGAAACACAGCCAGATTACGACGGGGAATTTCGTCATGGCGGGCACCTCGCTATTGACCCTGTCATTTCGAATTCAGTTGCTTCAGCTTCAGGGCCGCGTGCTGATTGCTGGGGTCAAGTTCCAGAGACTTTTCGTAATTCCTGATGGCCAACTCCTTTTGACCGATGGCTGTGTATGCTTCACCCAGGCTGTCGTAGATCCACCACCAATCGGGGAACTCTTCCGCGCTCAATTTGTACATCTGGATCGCATCTTCGAATTTCTTCGCATCCAGTAACTCATTGCCTAAATGTTGCAGCTCGTACTTTTCGTCGAAATCGTAGGAGTCCGGGTGGGTGGACTTCAGCTCGCGGTATTGCCGGATGGCGGCTTCCACGCCCTTTTCTTTAATGATCGGCTCAAGCACTTCCCCAATGGATTTCTTGCCGGCCAGCGACTCGATTTTCGCTAACATGTCGTCGAGCGAGGCTCGGGGATAGAGTTTGCCCCGATAAACGTCGGCTGCAATCTTACGCGTGTTGTTGATGTCTTCCAGCGGATTCGCATCGAGCAGGACGAGGTCTGCAAACTTGCCCGGTGCAACAATGCCGAAGTCCTTCTCTCTGCCCAGAAACCGCGCGGGGTTGAGTGTGGCAGCTTGCAATGCCTCCAGGGGGGTAAGCCCGGCCTGCACGAGCACGGCTAGCTCATCGTGCAGGCTGAAACCCGGAACATTAAAGTAAGGTTCTTCCCCTGTCGTGCCGCTAGGATCCCAACCCCTGCGCGCCGTGCAGCGCCTATGATTTCCAAGTACTTCTGGTAAACTCGTTCGCGCGTCGCGTCATCTTCCGCGCTTTTGTCTCTGGAGAGCCAATAAGGGTTCTCATCCCACCAGTTTCTGTTCGCGGGCGAGACGTACTTGAGATGCGGATCGCTATCCAGCGGCGGGCCTGCGGAATTACGCTGAGCGGTGAGTGTGGGGCAGAGCCATGTGTGGTTCGCCTCAAGGCGAGCAAACAGAGCTTCCGCCTTCCGCGGATCGTATGTGTCGAGCGCAAGTTGCATGCGCGCCCGATACGCTGCCCGTCGCGCTGTCGGAGTTTCGCTGTGTTCCGGTGCGAAACGCCTTGCGATCGCTTCCTGCCACAGCTTGAGCAATTCTTGTTCGTGACTCGAACAGGCCGGAAGAATTTCGACGTCAAGCTTCGATGGCACATCATCAATGCTCTTGAGCCCGGCGTTTGAAGCTTCTTCCACGGTGACAGATGCAGGTACATGTCCCTCGATTGGGATGCCCCTTTTCTTTGCCTCATCCGCCAGAGCGAAAAATGCATCGCGAGAAACATCCTCCGTGCCGCCAAGCTGGAGGAAGTCAGCACCGTACTGCTTGGCAGCCCTTATCACCTCTCGGGCCTGTTCCGCGTTGCTGGCAAGAATTCCGCTCGCCGCCCCCCAGTTGGGTGCGGGCACACGTACATCGGTAATCCAGCGGGTCGGGACGACCATGCGCGGGCCGAGCAGCCGCCCCGCCTCGATTTCGTCCCGCATCTGGCGGTCCTCTGCGTAGCCCTCCCCTTCGCGCACACCAGTCACGCCGTTGGCAATAAATAGGGCGAGGTACGCCGGAGGGTCGTACCAATAGACATTCATGTCCCAAAAGCCTGGGATGAGAAATTTACCAGTGGCATTCACGATCCGGCTTTCCGCCGGCACGCGAATCTCGCCGCTCTTGCCCATCTCCACAATCCGCTCCCCACGAATTACGACGGTGACATCCGACTGGGCTGGCCCGCCAGTAGTGTCAATCACGGTGACATGGGTCAGGACAACCGGAGTTTGCGTTCCGCTCGGCGCCTGCGGTGTGGCAACAGAAGACAGCAGTAGCAGATTACAAATCAGCGCGAAAGTCTTCTTCATGGACAACTCCTTCGCGGCAGCGATCTTGGCCACCGCGCCTGTGAGGTACAGAATTTCAGGAAGTGAGATGGGACAGCAGCTCGCCTCCGAATGGCGACTATTTCGGCAAATCAATCGCGGGGTTCTTAGAAAAAAAGTTGCAGGGACGCAGCTCAAACTCATGCCACATCGTCGGCATGACCGGCCAATCTTCCGCGTGAGGCACGTGGTGAAAGCCCATTGTGTACCACAGCACGATGTCCGTGTTCTCGATAGGGCGATTGGCCTTCGTCCAAGCGGGCAAGCCGTCGCCGCCCTTACTCTGGTTCGGATAATCTCCCGCTGCGTATCGCTCGTCGTCCCGGTAAGGAGTCACCCAAAGCTGATAATCGGTAAATCCGGCTCGCATCTGCGGATAGTCCTCTGGCACGAGCAGGGACATTGCGTTTTCTCCCGGCACGAGTTCATAACCCACTGGATAACCCAGCGGGTTCTTCTCGTTCGGATTGATGACCCGCCACATTTCAGGGTGCTCCATGCTCATGCGGATTTTGGCCTGCTCCTCTGTCTTTGCCGTCTCCGGCTCCGCCACCCATACACTTCTCCGCAAGCTACTCGCTGGCAGTCTCTTCACCACCAATTTGTCCCTCACAAAACTATTGGCTGTTCCATCCACGTCAAAATCCAGGCGGAATGAAAAAAAATGGTCGTGGTCCACGCCCACGGTGTTCTCCGCAATGAATCGCCCATACAGGCTGGCGTCTTCATTCAGATCTTCCGCGGCCGTCCGGCTCTTCACTGCCTTGATTTCATCAAACCCAGTCGCACCCACTCGCACGCGGATTGTCCCGTTCTGCTGGAAAATCCAGTCGAACACGTAGTCGTAGTTTCCGAAGGTTCCGATCGTCCGTAGCACCAGCTCCCGCATTTTGCGGCTTTCGACAACTCTGTCCCCTTCGTGCCTCCAAGCCATGTAGCCCGACGGCTGCTCAAATAGGCACGCCGCCCGCGGATTTATTCGTGGTTTTCCCTTCCAGTCGGTGTAAACCTGATCGAAGTACACCGCGTTGTCCGGACAATCCTCACCTGGTTCCAGCGAGCTCGAAAAATTGTCCCCATTCTCTCCTGCATCAAAAAACGTCTTCGCGTACCAACCCTCACTCGGGTCCATGTACGGCACAAAAATCTCGGTGAGCGATCCTTCATAGAGAATTGACCTCAGCCTGTCTCCATCCTGATACCCCACATTGGTCACCACGAGGCCGATGCGGCGGTCAATCCGAAAATGAAAATTCCATTTCTCCCAGCTCACCGATTGGCCATCGAGGTGGAAGCCCGGCCCCATCGGCTGTTCCACATTAAGGGGAGGGGCCGCCGCGCGCAGGGGCCCGACCGACGCCAGGTCATAGTTCGCCTCCGGTTGCGGCAGCGGTACGACGCCCGTATCGGTCACGCGCAACACTTTTTTCTCGTTTGCATCCCACAAAATGGTCAGTCCTTCGATCGGCGCCCAATCTTGCAGTGCGCCATACTGCTGCCAGCATTCGACGCGAAACAGCCGACGTCCCTGCTCCTCCGCCGTGCCGAAATAGCCCGCGCCATAACCTCCGCACCCAACTGCTTCGAGGTCCGTGATTCCTCTCTTCTTCAAAGCCGCTTGCACCTCAGCGTTTTGTTTCACCGCGTCATCGATCTCCTCCACTTCTTCCCCAACCGAGGGCGGCTGCACTCCCTTGATTTCCGTCCAGGAGACCAGCTTTTTCGCATTGACATCCACAACTGCTTCAAAAGTTTGCTTGCCCTGCTTGACCACTACAAACGCCTCTCTGCGCATCGCCTGTCCCGGCTTCCACGCCAACATTTCTTTCTTCGGCGGCTCTCTCAGTTGGACCATGGGGTAGCGGGTTTTCGCGTCCACCTTGGCGGACGCCTGTAAAACTTCATAGGCAGTCCAAGACTCCGAGGCTGTGAGCCCATCCAGCGGATGCTTGGGTGTCTGGGCGGCAGTTGATGTCGCTATCATCGCGAGCCAGACTAGCAAGAACATATTCAGAACCAGTATCCACCTCAATACGGACAAGCGTTTGAAAATATCAAGGGCAATGCCCATCGCCGATTACCTTCCTTTCGAAGAATTAGGGCCCAATTCTGCCGAGATGCTTTTGATACGGGTGATTCTTAACCTGAATCCTGCGTGAAAAATGATTGAAAACGGCCTTCAACGGATTTTCGAGTTGCTCCCGCGAAAGATTGGTTCACGGGACTCGGAACGACGACCGCAGACGGCGGATGCGCCGAAGTGTCTTGAGGAAGTCGGTAGCATAGGGGTAGCTTGGCGCAAGGCGCAGGATGGGCACACCGCCTGGCCGAACCAACTGGGACGGAACCAGAAACAGGCACTGTCGCAAGCGTTGCAGCGTCGCGCGTTGCAGATGAGCCGGAGCACAGAGCCGCTTGAACCAATTCAACAGGTTGTAGGCCAGCAAGACGATCTGGAAGAAAGCCTCGTTGGCGGCAAAGTCTTTCGTCGGGATTTTCCCCAAACCGTAGGCATCCTTCAATTCGCGGATGATCAACTCGGCGCGAGCGCGCTGGTTGTAGAAACGCCAGAGGTGGAGCGGGGTCAAGGCCAAGTTGGTGACCAAAACTTGATAGCTGTAACCACCCATCTGAAACAGAGCCAACTGGGCCGAAGGCTCTTCCGGCACCAGTCGGCGAATGACGACGAAACGTCGAGGCTCCGACCACCCCTGTGGGCAGTATCGAAACTCCGCGGCCCACACTCCCGGCGACACGCGCCGGTAGCGCAACCCAGTGAGCCGGTGCTTCAGCGGGCGACTGAGTCGGGCGACGAGCGCGTAGAATCCACGTTTTCCCTCGATAAATTCGATGATCTTGTGATCGAAGAACCCGGCATCGGCGCGTATGCGCACCGAACTCGCGGGCTGCGGCAATTTGGCAAAGGCCCGCTCGAGCAACCCAATGGCAACCGTCGAGGCGTTGGTATTCCCCAGATGGTAGCTGCCCTCCCAACAATCTTGCGTCCGTCCTTCGAAGCACAGCAGCGGAAGGTAGGAAGGACGCCCCCGCTTCTTGGGGTTGTAACCCACTTGGGCTTGTTCTTGATGGCCGTAGACCGTCAGCACGGTGCTGTCCAGATCGAAAATCGTTTGAGCTGGGCGTGCCAGCATCACGGCGCGCCAGTGGTCGTGCAATTTCAGCAAGGCATTGCGGCCCGCCCGAGCGAACCGCTGCAGGAAGCGCCGCAGACTGGTGGCTTCGGGATATCCAGGCAAGCCCGCCAGATAATGAAAGACCCCGTTGTGTCGCAACGGTTCGGTCGTTTCGATCCGCCCGAGACCGAGAATGAGCGGGTAGAGCAATGCCTCCAGAGATTCGCTGATACTGTAGCGGTTGTTGCGCTGAGCAAATCGAACGTGCCGCCACAGCGCGCCTTGCAAACCGATGCGCTGGAAGAACTGTTCGATCAAAGCCACTCCGCCGAATTGAGTCAGGCCGATGCCGTCGGCAGAAACGCGAAGTTTTCGAGGTCCACGGGCCATTGTTGCCAACCCTCACTTTTAGTGGGGTTTCACAACAAAGGCCAAAATAGCTCCAACTGCGTCTTCCAGCAACGGCTTTGTGAATATTCTCGATGCTCATGACGCAGGATTCAGGTTAACATGATGCTGCATGAAAAGGCAGAGGTAGATGGCGTCCACAACAAGATCTCTTTGTTGACGCGTGGAATTTCGAGCAAAGAGGGCCGTGCTAAGCAAGACATGCAACATTTCAGAGACCTAATTCGCCTCACCTTGTTTCCCGCCTATTTCACAAGAGTTCCATCAATTTGGTCTCCTAACCGCTACACATACTTCTGGATGAAGCCAACTGAGATACCGATCATTCGCCAGCTTTATTGACGATCCTCTTGAGCTGACATTGGTCAGTCACACATTTACCTTGCTTGACATCTTCCTCCATGAATGTGGCTATCAGGATTTCTCGGTCGGTGGTTCGCCCTCGGTCGTAAATCACATAGATCTTGCCATCCTCGGCTTCAACGCCGTCCGGATACGATACGTCCTTCCTCTCGTCGAGCACGAGGCCTCCATACCACGTCTTGCCATCGTCGTCCGACAAATAGGCGGTCAGTAAAGAACGAGTCCAAATGTCAGGGGGATTGTGCCTCACGATCAGCAGCTTGCCCGAGTTCAGCCGCCGAATGAAAAACCGGCTAACCGCGTTCCGAATGCCGCTCGGACCGCTTTCGCCCCAGCTCTTGCCTCCGTCTCGGGAAATGGCTTGCCCGATGCCATATTCGGTGCGAACGAGCATCCACAGGCTTTTGTCGCGGCGTTCCACGATCATTGGTTCGAGCTGCCCGTCTTGGATTCTGGCCCGCCCAAGCAACTTCCACGTGTTTCCGCTGTCCGCAGCGATGTAGACGTTGTTGGAACCCTCTCCAGGATCGTGGCACTCCTGCTTGATGATTGACGGAGTGAGCCCGAGTTTGTACTCTTGGTTGACATCTGGGAGTTCGCATTCAAACGGCGGCACCGCGATGGGGAGCAGCCAATCCCCACTCCTAAGGACTGTCGGTTTGTTGATGGCCTCTCCATCGGCAAGGCGCTGCGGTTTAGACCATTCAGGTCTCTCCGAATCAGGATCGTTGCTGACAATCGCCCACACACCACCCCGCCCATCATGGTGTCCAGTGCTCTGCATCCAGAACAGCCAAAGATGTCCGCGAGGGTCATACCAGAGGCCGGGACCGAAGGCCCACACAATCCGCTCTGGCTGAATCACCAACTTCGGTCCTGACCATGTCTTGCCGTCGTCGGTGCTCGTGACTAGCACGACGTAATTCATTGGGCCTTCGTCCACGCCGCCAGCGGTCCATCCTGCCCACAGGCGTCCTTTAGCAGTGCGCTCGATTCCTGGAATGCCCTGATACATTCTGGTCCAGGAAGCGTATTCGGGGCCCGGATTCGTATTAATCGTCGGCGGCTGCAATGCAAAATCCGGATAGGTTCGACTTGCGTTTTGGTTCGTTCTCAAGGTTTGTGCGGCGACAAGCAAGGCCAGCAGGAAAACAAAACATAAGAATACGAACGCCTTTTTCATGGAAAGTTCCTCAGTGAGAATTCAACTGCCTCAGCCTGACCGTCGCATACTGATACAAAGGATCCAGTTGCTGCGACTTCTTGAAACTCTTCACCGCGAGCTCCTTCTCGCCCGGCATTCGATGCCTCCTCCAAGCTGACGAAAACGGGCACATCTCCCTGCAGTGAGATTCCCCGCTTTTTCGCTTCATCGGCCAGGGCGAAGAAGGCTTCACGGGGAACATTCTCGATCCCACTGACCTCGATAAAATCTGCGCCGTAGTTCTTTGCGTCGATTACCGCACGCCGTGCTTCGGCTTCATTAGCCACGAGAATTTCAGCTTTACTATCAGGATCGCTCGGCATGGGTCCGCTGACCCAACGGGTCCCAACCACCATGCGCGGAGCCAGCAACCGTCCCGCGTCAACCTCCTCTTGTATCTCGTGGTGATCCGCATAGCCCAACGCCTCTTGCACACCGGTCACGCCGTTGGCGATGAACAACGGCAGGTATTCCTTCGGATCGTACCAATAAACATCCATGTCCCATAAACCCGGGATGAGAAATCTCCCGGTGGCATTCACGATCCGGCTTCCCACCGACACGCGAACCTTGCCGCTCTTGCCCATAGCTATTATGCGCTGCCCACGAATCACGACCGTGACATCGGACTGCACGGGCCCGCCGGTCGTGTCAATCACCGTCACATGCGTCAAGGCGAGGGTTCTTTGCTTCGTGTTCGCTGCTTGTGGCAAGACAGGTGAAGGCACCAGGAGGAAAAAACAAATTACTGCGAAGTTTTTTTTCATAGAGAGCTCCTTCGCGGCAGCCACCTTCGCCGCCACCGCGATGAAGTCAACACGGTTCCTCTCACTCGCAAAGCCTGCGGCTCAGGTTGCTGTTATCGACTCAAACTTAGCTATTCGCACCGCAACGCGACCAGGGGATCCACTTTCGTTGCTCGCCTTGCGGGGATGTAGCAAGCCAGCAGCGCGACAACGGATAGGGCGCACGAAACAATCGCAAAGGTCGCCGGGTCGACCGGGCTAACTTCGAAGAGGAGGCTCGCGAGGTAGCGCGTTAGCGCTATCGCACCAGTCACCCCGGACGCCACTCCAATCAAAATAAGAGTTAAGCCTTGACCGACGACCAATCGGAGGACATCGCTTCGCCCAGCGCCCAACGCCATGCGCAAGCCTATTTCGTGCGTGCGCTCGCTTACGAAATATGCAATCACGGCGTAAATCCCCGCCATGGCAAGCAGAAGCGCAAGCCCAGCAAAAATCCCAAGCAAGAGCATGTAGAAGTGGCGATCGGAAATCGAATCTGACAGGACTTGCTCCATGGTCTGGATTTTCTCTATCGACTGGTCCTTATCCACTTCCCAAACTGTGTTTCGGATTGCGGCCACTTGGTCCGTGGAATTGGAAGCAGTCCTCGCTACGAAGCTGACCTTCATCACGAAGTACATGATCCCGTTTGAATGCACCTGAGGCTGCTGAAAGTAGGGGAAGTACATGACACCCTCAGGCTCCTTGGCCAACCCCCAGTCGTCGTTGTATCCCAAAATTCCCGATTCGCGCACAGCTCCCACGACCCCGACAATCTGGAAAATTTTTTCCTCGTCTTCCCCAAACTCGGTCCTCACATGCTGGCCGACCGGGTCCGCATGAGGAAAGTAAAGTCGGGCCACCGCTTGATCGATTATCACAACAGGCTGGGAAAGCTGCTGGTCATCTGCGTTCCTAAATAGTCGCCCCTCAAGCAGTGGAATTTGCATCGTACGAAAATAATCGGGGGTTACGGGCCTGTATAGAGCAAAGGGCCCTTCGTGTTCGGGCGGTTTTGGTCTGCCCTCAATCGTGAAATCAGCTCCCAAGTTTGGTCCCCCTTCAGGAGGACGCGAATCGGTAGCTGCGGCAGACTCCACTCCAGGAAGAGCTTGAATACGCTCAAGCACATCTCGAACGAAATTCCAGCGGGTTGGGCGGAGGGTCCATAGTTTTTCCCCCTTGAACCAACCCTTAGTGATGGACCCGCTAGGATCGGCATATCTGGTGCGAACCAAATCTAGCTGCATAGCCACAACGTTTCGCGAATTGAACCCTGGATCAATCCGCAGAAGTCGGAAGAAACTGTTGATGACAAGGCCGGCGGCAGTCAGAAGCATCAGCGAAAGCGCGATTTCACCAACAACTAAAACGCCGCGAAACCGCCGGCCCCATCGACTTTCCCCCGAACTCTTGCCAGTCTCTTTGAGTGATTGGTTCAGGTCGGTTTTGGAACTAATTATTGCCGGAGCCATGCCAAACAGGAAACCGGTCAATAAGGAAACGAGGAGCGTAAAGGCGAGAACGCGAATGTCCACGCCAATGGTTTCCGCGCGTGGCAGGCTGGAAGGGCTGAGAGCCAGTAGCGTGCGGCTTCCCCAAGATGCCAAAAACACTCCTGCGATTCCGCCTGCCAGACTCAATAGTGCGCTCTCACTGAGCAATTGCCGAATTAGACGCGCGCGGCTGGCTCCTATAGCTAGGCGAAGCCCAATTTCCTTTCGCCGCCCAGCCGCGCGGGCGAGCAGCAGATTCGCCACGTTGATGCAAGCAATGAGCAGGGTAAGCGTGACGGCCGTCAGAAGCAAAACCAGGGGCATTCGGACGTCTCGGACAAGGTCCTTTTGAAGAGGTCGGACCTTAATCCCTAATCCTTTGTTTGTCTCAGGGTAGGCTTTGACTATGCCCTGGTTGATGGCGTCCATATTGGCTTGGGCTTGGACGAGCGATATGCCGGGCTTCAGCCGAGCGATCACGGCCAGCCAGTTATACCCTCGTAGTGTTTTCGGGGTGATTTTGAATGGATTCGGCATCCAGATGGCGACATCTTTGGACCAATCTGTATTCGAGATGTTGTTAATAAATCCGAACTGAGGCGGCATAACGCCGACCACTCTGTAGCTCTCGCCGTCGAGCCTGATCGTTTTTCCGATGATTCCGCGATCGCTGCCAAACTCTTGGTGCCACAGTCCGTAGCTGAGAACCGCGACGCTGTCGCGACCCGCTTCGTCCTCCCCAGGGAGAAATGTGCGACCCAGCAGCGGCGAGACGCCGAATACGGAAAAATAGTTCGCAGAAACGCGCAACCCCGCAACCTTTACCGGCTCGCCCACCTGCGAGAGTACAGGGTCAATGTCCCAATCAATGATGGCCAGATCACTGAAGACCTGGTTTTGCGCCTTCCAATCAAGGCAGTCCGCTGGGGACGGATTAAGCCGAGTCGCCGGATGTTTGGGATTTGTGTTGTAGATCATCACGACTCTGTCGGGGTCCTTATAGGGAAGCGGCCGCAGCAACACCGCGTCAATAACGCTGAAGATCGCCGTCGTTGCC
This sequence comes from Candidatus Acidiferrales bacterium, assembly GCA_035933575.1. Classification (GTDB taxonomy): domain Bacteria; phylum Acidobacteriota; class Terriglobia; order Acidiferrales; family UBA7541; genus DAHUXN01. Next base: position 26,078 of record DASYYR010000087.1, read on the forward strand.
CCAATGCCGACGGCCAGCATTACGATAGCGGCTGCGGCAAAACCAGGAGACTTGCGCAGCATCCGAAAGGCAAAGCGCGCGTCTTGCAAGGTCGTGTCGAAAAAATGCGTCCCCAGCGCTTCCCGGCACTCTTCCTTGAATTTCTGATAACCACCGAACTCGATCCGGGCCCGCCGCTCCGCTTCCGCCCGAGGGAGACCGCAGCGCTCCAAATCGTGGGCGCGATTCTGAATATGTTCGTGGAGCTCCTCGTCCATTTCCTCCTCGACCTGCGTGTGATGAAAGAGAGCGAACGCAAGCCCCCGAATCGAAGCCAAGAGTTTCATATTTCCTCCGGCTCCGTGTTCAGCGCCGAGGCAATGGCGATCACAAGGCGATTCCATCCCTCGGCTTCCTGACGAAGACGCTTGCGTCCTGCGGAGGTCAGCTCGTAAAACTTAGCGCGCCGATTATTTTCGGATGTGCCCCAGTCTGCCTTGAGTAGTCCTTGCCGGACCAGGCGATACAGAGCTGGGTACAGCGCACCCTGTTCGATGAGTAGGGCACCACGGGAAATTTGCTCGATGCGCAGAAGAACGCCATAACCGTGCAGCGGACCGAGTGACACGGCTTTCAGAATAAGCAGATCGAGGGTGCCCGGAAGGATTTGTGCTTGCTCGGTCACAGTCCCCCCTAAAATGGTTAGGAGGCTACGACACTCTCTCCTAAGTTGTCAAGGAGAAATGTCTGAAATATCTTCGGGCAGCGGGTCTCGCAAACCACCCGTTGTATTTCAAATTATACGTTCGAAGAAATCCACCATTACTGACTTGCAGCTCCAAGCGCAGGGCCTTGGTTGACGAATTTAATGCCCCGATTAGAAGTCGTGGCGACCAGGGCTGTCCATTGACGGCGACCAGATTCATGCTGGGTGCAATCCCAGCGTCCGCTGGGGCCATGCCGGAAAATCCGATATGGTTCCCTCTTCCTCACCTCGCATACTTCTGGATGAAACCCATTGCGAAATTGTTCCGGTCGCGCACACGCGGGCGCCCCTGTATTTCGTGTCTGGACTGCCGAATTTGGCTCTATCGTTACCCCAAATTACGATATTAAAAATCGTGTTCGGATATCGATCTGAAACAGGTCCCGCCCCCGACATTTCTTAAGGGTTAGCACAGCGAGCGGCCCGAGCGGGCCCAACCTCTTGACAGCACCGATAGCAGCGGAATCTTAAGCCTGAGCGTGCGCATGTTTCCGAGATGATTTGCGTGGCGGATTGTCTTCGGATAGCTCAGATAGCACGACTGGCGCGCGATCGGGGAATTCAGCGACAATGCGAACGTCGCCGCCCATGGCTTTGACCGTCTTTCGCAGTGTAGAGATTAATAGGTCGCTGCGCTTTTCGAGGCGTGAAACGCTGTCTTGAGTGATTCCGAGAGTCTTGGCGACGCGGGCCTGGGTGAGCTTGCGGGCCTTTCGGAGATCACGCAAACTCATTTCCTCTGCGATTATGTCAGCCGCGCGGTCCTCGACCTTCTTGCGCTCGGCTGGACTCAGTTTCCGAATTATTTCGCTAACGTTCACGGACATGGTTACGTCCCCTTTCCGATCCGAGCAAGATGGGCGTCAAAACGTTGATCTGCCTTCCTTATCAGTTCGCGGTAGAAGCGCTTTTCGCTCCCGCCCGATTTGTCTCCCGCCACGAGTAGAATCGCCTTGCGCCTGCGATCAAAGGCGAAGGCCACTCGCCATTCACCACCTGCCGCGCTGAATCGCAATTCCTTCATGTTCGTGTGCCGGGAGCCTTTTAGGGTATCAACCCGGGGCCGACCCAACTGCGGCCCAAACTGCTCTAGGACAATCGCAAACGCCAGAATCTCTGTCCGCACATCCTCGTGGAGCGCGTGAAATTCTGGTTCAAATTCATCGGCCATCTCAACGGCCCATTTCACACTGCTAATATGGCATGGAATACATTATGGAGTCAAGTCCATATTCATATTGGCCCGAGAAACGCACGACAGAGAGGCGGAACGCCTCTCACGGCTGGAAAAGTCCCCGCCGCGAAGCCGCAGTTAAGCGGAGGGCGGTGCAAGAGACTGGGAGCACTTTATACTTGACAAGAAGTATTGCATAGCGTACTCTCACGGCCAGAGCCTCAGGAGGTATGAATGCCTCTTCAATTCCGAGACCATCTGCCTCACCGCCGCCGAAGTGCGCTCTTGCTCTTTTATGTCGCTGCGCTAGTTTCGGCGATAGCGATCAGTGTCGTCGGCAAGGTGCAATCCTTCCACGCTCCGGTGCTCGCCCTGGCCGCTGTCGCAGCCGGAGCCGCCATCCTATTCCTGCTCCGGTTCCTACAATCCAATGATGAGCGCGAGCAGCAAATCAACTACCGCGCCCTCACATTCGCATTCGCGGGAACGCTAGTTTTTTCGCTCGCCATCGGCTTCTCGCAGAGCCTTGGCTTTCATTCCGTCTCATGGCTGGGAATCCCCGCGTTGATGGTCATCCTGTGGAGTATCGGCCTAATTCTGTATTCGTGGCGGTACCGATGAAGACTCGTCTACGTGTATTGCGTGCAGAGAGGGAATGGTCGCAGGCCCAGCTTGCTGCGCACGTGGGCGTTGCTCGCGGCACCATCAATGCCATCGAAACTGGCAAGTACGATCCGAGTCTGCCGTTGGCATTCAAGATCGCACGAGCCTTCGGAAAAACTGTGGAAGAGGTGTTTCTGTACGCGGAGGACCAGGATCGTGCGCAGTCGTCCCGCGCCTGAGTCCACTCGCGTCTCTGTCAAATCGCGCAGGGTGGATTAGAGAGAATTTTCCATGGACCGGCCCTACAGCATCTCCGATTTCGCGCTCCCCTCCCGTTGGGATTCAGACTCAGGTCCCAGTGTGGTCGAGCGAGCTGGTAGGTCCCAAGGTGACGACAGAGTACGCAGCCTAGCCCACCGCGACAAGCAGTCCGATAATACTGAGTCCCGAGGGTTCGACCGATCAAGAACAATCTATCGCGGGCGCGAGCGCGAATATTCTCTCCGCGATTCGGAGGTGCGCACGCTCGCCGAGGTGGGCAAGTTTCGCGTCGTGCCGACCAAGGACCTGGCCCGGTTCGGATACCAAGGAGATCAGGCTCACATGGAAGCCGACATCAGGAATCTGCGGAAGCACGGGCTAGTCGAACAGCGGACGATTGAAGGTCATTCTTCATATTCGACAAGGGTCCTGACGCTAACGAAGGAAGGTCACGGGCTGCTTAGACGCACCCAGTGCGTCTTCGATCACCAAGCGATATACCATGGCCTTATGAAACCCAAGGAGGCCCGCCACGATGCCGAGCTTTATCGGCTCTATCAGAAGGTTGCAAGAGAAATCGAACGCTCAGGAGGCAAGATCCGGCGCGTGATTCTCGACCTGGAACTCAAGAAAGACCTCTACCACGCCCTGTCCCGGATACGGCCTGACAAAGACCCAGCCTACGAGCGCATCTTTCTCGCCAGCCAATTCGATTTGAAGGTGGTGAATGACAAGATTCCAATTCCCGATCTACGAATCGAGTATGAAGACGAGTGCCGGGACATAGATAGACTCGACCTGGAAGTAGCGACTCGCGATTACCGGCCCCACGGACTAGGCGAAAAAGCTAAAGCCGGATTCCACGTTTTCGCTCGACAGCAAGACCATGACAGGTTGCGCCGTGTCCTCGACTCACAGGAGATCACAGCAAGGATTTTCGCCCTATGAAATTCCTTCCCGTCCACACGGAGGCCCTTCGCAGTCTCGGGTATACCGAGGAAGAAGCGCGTTTCCTCTACCTTGTGGCAACACATTCCGGATACTTCACGTGCCAGCAATTCTTGTGTTTCATCCAGACGAAGCCAGGCAAGCGAAGCGTCGCGTTCGCGCAAAAGGTCATCGAGAAGAAGCACGCCAGCGCCAAGCCATACCTTCGCCATGGCCGGGTCTTTCACCTTTTCTCGCGCAATCTCTATGAAGCCATCGGCAGGGACAATGTCCGGTTCCGGCGCGTCCACTCGACCGAATACATCCGAACGCGGCTCAT
>DASYYR010000090.1:0-11606 GCA_035933575.1 Candidatus Acidiferrales bacterium
ATGAGCCGCGTTCGGATGTATTCGGTCGAGTGGACGCGCCGGAACCGGACATTGTCCCTGCCGATGGCTTCATAGAGATTGCGCGAGAAAAGGTGAAAGACCCGGCCATGGCGAAGGTATGGCTTGGCGCTGGCGTGCTTCGTCTCGATGACCTTTTGCGCGAACGTCACGCTGCGCTTGCCCGGCTTTGTCTGGATGAAATGCAGGAATTGCTGGCAGGTGAAGTACCCGGAATGCGTAGCCACGAGGTAGAGGAAACGGGCTTCTTCCTCGGTATAGCCTAGACTGCGAAGCGCCTCTATATGAATGGGAAGGAATTTCATAAAGCGAAGATCCTCGCGGTGATTTCCTGCGAGTCGAGAACGCGGCGTAGCCTGTCATGGTCCTGCTGTCGAGCGAAAACGTGGAAGCCGGCTTTGGCTTTTTCGCCTAGTCCGTGAGGCCGGTAATCCCGTGTGGCTACTTCGAGGTCCAGTCTGCGCACGTCGCGGCAATCGTCCTCGTACTCGATTCGGAGATCGGGAATGGGAATCTTGTCATTCACCAATTTCAAATCGAACTGGCTGGCGATAAAGATGCGCTCGTAGGCTGGGTCTTTGTCAGGCCGTATCCGGGACAGGGCGCGGTAGAGGTCTTTCTTGAGTTCCAGATCAAGAATCACGCGTCGGACCTTGCCTCCTGCGTGCTCAATTTCCCGCGCAACTTTGTGGTAGAGCCTGTAAATCTCGACGTCGTGGCGGGCCTCCTTGGGCTTCATAAGGCCGTGGTATATCGCTTGGTGATCGGAGACGCACTGGGTGCGTCTCAGCAGCCCGTGACCTTCCTTCGTTAGCGTCAGGACCCTTGTCGAATATGAGGAATGACCTTCAATCGTCCGCTGTTCGACTAGCCCGTGCTTCCGCAGATTCCTGATGTCGGCTTCCATGTGAGCCTGATCTCCTTGGTATCCGAACCGGGCCAGGTCCTCGGTCGGCACGACGCGAAATTTGCCCACATCGGCGAGCGTGCGCACCTCCGAATCGCGGAGAGAATATTCGCGCTCGCGCCCGCGATAGATTGTTCTAGATCGGTCGAACCCTCGGGACTCAGCATTATCGGACTGCTTGTCGCGGTGGGCTAGGCTGCGTACTCTGTCGTCACCTTGGGACCTACCAGCCCGCTGGACCACACTGGGACTTGAGTCTGAATCCCAACGGGAAGGGAGCGCAAAATCGGAGATGCTATAGGGCCGGTCCATGGAAAACTCTCTCTAATCCACCCTTCGCAATTTGACAGAGACGCGAGTGGACTCAGGCGCGGGACGACTGCGCACGATCCTGGTCCTCCACGTACAGAAACACCTCTTCCACAGTTTTTCCGAAGGCTCGTGCGATCTTGAATGCCAACGGCAGACTCGGGTCGTACTTGCCAGTTTCGATGGCATTGATGGTGCCGCGAGCAACGCCCACGTGCGCGGCGAGCTCGGCCTGCGACCATTCTTTCTCTGCACGCAATACACGTAGTCGCGTCTTCATCGGTACCGCCACGAATACAGAATTAGGCCGACGCTCCACAGGATGACCATCAAAACGGGGATTCCTAGCCATGAGACGGAATGAAAGCCAAGGCTCTGCGAGAAGCCGATGGCGAGCGAAAAAACTAGCGTTCCCGCGAATGCGAATGTGAGGGCGCGGTAGTTGATTTGTTGCTCGCGTTCATCGTTGGACCGGAGGAAACGAAGTAGGAACAGGATCGCGGTACCGGCTGCGGCAACGGCAAGGACGAACACCGGAGCGTGGAAGGATTGCACCTTGCCGACGACACTGATCGCTATCGCCGAAACTAGCGCAGCGATATAAAAGAGCAAGAGCGCACTTCGGCGGCGGTGAGGCAGATTATCTCGGAATTGAAGAGGCATTCGTACCTCCTAAGGCTCTGGCATAAGTGTACGCTATACGATACTTCATGTCAAGCATAAAGTGCTTCCGGTCTCTTGCACAGCCCTTCCCCTGACTGCGGCTTTGCTTCGGGGGCTTTTCCAGCCGTGAGAGGCATTCTGCCTCTCTGTCGTACGTTTCTCGGGCCAATATGAATATGGACTTGACTCCATAATGTATTCCATGCCATATTTGTAGGCGTGAAATGGGCGGTTGAGATGGCCGATGAATTCGAACCGGAATTTCAGGCGCTGCACGAGGATGTGCGGACAGAGATTCTGGCGTTTGCGATTGTCCTAGAGCAGTTTGGGCCGCAGTTGGGTCGGCCACGGGTTGACACACTGAAAGGCTCGCGACACGCGAACATGAAGGAATTGCGATTCAGCGCGGCAGATGGTGAATGGCGAGTGGCCTTCGCCTTTGATCGTAGGCGTGCGGCGATTTTGCTTGTAGCGGGAGACAAATCGGGCGGGAGCCAAAAGCGTTTCTACCGTGAACTGATAAGGAAGGCAGATGAACGTTTTGACGCGCATCTTACTCGGATCGGAAAGGGGATGTAATCATGTCCGTGAACGTGAATGAAGTAATTCGGAAGCTGAATCCAGCCGAGCGCAAAAAGGTCGAGGACCGCGCGGCTGAGATAATCGCAGAGGAGATGAGCTTGCGTGATCTCCGAAAAGCCCGCAAGCTCACGCAGGCCCGCGTCGCCAAGACCCTCGGAATCACTCAGGACAGTGTTTCACGACTCGAAAAGCGCAGCGACTTATTAATCTCGACACTGCGAAAGACGGTCAAAGCTATGGGCGGCGAGGTGCGCATTGTGGCTGAATTTCCCGATCGCGCGCCGGTCGTGCTTTCCGATCTGTCCGAGGACGATCCGCCGCGCAAATCGTCTACCAAACGGGCGCAAGCTTAGCGCTTCTTCCGCATTCTCCGTCATAATCGTAGGCGGCACCTGAGGCAATGGTCCTGACGCAAGGTTTCAAAGAGACCACGCGCGCGCAAGTGTTTCCGGTGGTGTGGAAACTGGGAAGATCAATCCTTCGCGATTTCATCAACCCAACAGTCGGCTTTCCCAAAACTGAGCGAAATAATAACCCATTGGGCTGCAAAGAGTCCGATGCGGACGCTCGGAACGCGCGGCAATTCTCAGGCACGCAATTTGTTTGAGAACAGCGAATTCGCACAAATGTCAACTCGGGCGAGCAAATGATTGCGCGCTGGGTTGTTTAAAACGAGGCGTCTGGTTCTCAGGGCTCGGGTAGTCTAATTGCGGCGCTCTGTTTTCCAACGGGCAACCAACTCTCGCGCGGCGACGGGCCATTCTGGAAACCGAAACTCGAATCCGACCCCAAGCAGGCGACCAGGGACGACACGGCGGCTCTTCAGCACAAGCTCCGACTCAGTGCGCAAAACGAACGTCCCAATTTCCAGCATCCATGCGGGAGCGGGCAGCCCAACGCGCGTACCCCATGCCTCGCGCAGCGCCTTCATGAATTCACGGTTGGGGAGCGGATTCGGAGACGCCAGATTGACAACGCCACTAAAATCTTCGCGCTCGATCAGCAATTCAACAGCGCGGACGAAATCTGCCTCGTGAATCCACGACACGAATTGCTTGCCCGAGCCTTGCGTTCCGCCGAGCCCGTGCCGCACCAGCCACAGGAGCACATCGAACACTCCGCCGCGGTCCGGGCTGAAAGTCATGGCGCTGCGAATGGCGACCTTGCGCGTGCGGGGTGTGGAGGCTGAGAAGAACGCCTCTTCCCATCCCTTCGCAACGTCAATGGAAAAATTCCAAGTGTCGGGCGCGCCCGGCTCATCCCCGCCCAATTCGCCACCGGCCTCGTCCATCTCGCGGTCAAGCGCGTGACGGTAAATTGTCGCGGTGCTGGCGTTCACCCACACACGCGGAGGCTCACGGAGCGATGCAATGGCCTGATTTAGCAATCGCGTCGTTTGAATTCGCGAATCGTAAATGGCGCGCCGGTTTTTCGTGTTGTAGCGACAATTCACGCTGCGGCCGGCGAGATTGATGCAAACGTCGCTACGCTCAAGCTCTGCGACCCATGCGCCGAGTGCGCGCCCGTCCCAGAGAATCACGCGCCACCGTGCGTTGTACGGATGGCGGCTGAGGACGGTAACTTCATCGCCTTCGGAGTGAAAGTGGCGCGCGAGTATGCCGCCTACCTGCCCGCTGCCGCCGGTGATGATGACACGCATCTCGGGTTGCTGTGTGTCCTGACGGTAGAATACGCCATCAGCACAACGTGCTGTAGGCTATCGCTGAAACTTCCTCAGTTTCATTAGGGTGATGCTGGCGTTCCTCTTGGTTAAGGCGTCGGTCGCTTTATCGCGGATCTCGGTCACGTATACGACAGCAGCCTTCAGCCCTATCCAGAGAGTCCTCTGAGGGTTCTCGATTCGCCACTGCGCACCAGCCGTTTGCGTAGTGCTCCCTAGGACAGAAGTTCCTTTGTTGGTCAGGATGAGATCGTACGCCGCCACGATTTTTCTGGACGATGGGTCAGGCGAACTATAGCGTAGCGACGAATCTATCCTTCCCAGCTGTCGATACGTGACAATTACCTCTGCATGCGTCCCCGCGATCCAAGTTTGGCGCGTTGAATAATCGTCACCGACTATGATTATGGGCTTGCCGTAAAGCATTGAGTTCGGATGGGCAAAGAGAACACCGGCCTTCCTCCAGCCATCCGGAGTTTGCAGTTCGCCATTGATCGCCATAGTCAGAAACTGGTCTATCGCCGCCTTGGGTGATTCCTGCGATGTGGTCGCCGATTGTGCCGAAAGCGAAACAGCACAGATGAGAACGAGAGCGAAGATTTTGATAACTTGTTTCACGGCCTTGCTCCCTTCATCACAAACAAAATTAGGTTTTAATGAATTCACATCGTTCCCGTTGTGCTCCGCCGAGCAGAAGCAACCGGCTAGCTCGCCAGATGGGAAGATCTCTCGTCTGTCTTCCGCAACCATTGTGCACGAAGTTTCCTAATGATATCGACCACAAGGGCCGCATCGAACCAAGCAACGACGGCAAATATTAGCGCAGTCAAAAGAATTTCCAGCCTCGTAATATGGGGGTATTTGAATACGGAGCGAATGTCAGCTGGAAACACAATTGCACTCAGGGAAACAGCACTCATCCACACAACCCAATCTCCTATCCGTGGAAACGGCTTGCTCGCTCTTGAAATCCGCCTCCCTACCCATGCCTCAGCTATAAGAACTATATCGCACGCGACCGCAGCGAGCGTTGCCAAAGAAAACAGCGATAGCAAAAGAATAATGTTGCGGTCATGGATGTACCGTATGGTACGAAAACTGTCAATGGCCTCTGGGGTTACAAACCCGCCCACGTAGACCGTCACAAAGAATGCACCTACCCACATAAGCCAGCGTCCAGGACCGGGCGACCAGGGCTGAACAACGGTCCCCACGATCAGGGGCAACGAGAAGACAAAGAACAATGGTCCAAAAAGGAGCGACCCAGACAAGCCGGCGAGACATGCAGCCGCGATCGCCAGGACTCGTACTTTGCCGGGAACTATTTCCTGATTCATTGGGTAGCGAGCCTCTCTACTGATCGACATTCGGGCAAATCACTTTGGCGTAATACATATGGCGTTGAATGAGCCCATTGGCCGATTGTTATCTCCCAATATTAGCCGTACGCCCGTGTTTGGATCTCCACTGGTCTGAAAAGTTTGCAACATAGTTGGTTGTGCTTGAGAGTTATACACAAAGACTTCGGAATCGGGAAACTGATCGCCATAAAGCTTTCCGGAATAACACACTTGGGTTGAACTGACGACACCAGAAATGTCCAGCTTGGTGTTTATGTCGGGAGTAATGGAGTGGGGTGTTAATGGATTGCTGCCCCAAATCTCAATATGCAAACTGCCGTCAGCGTTGACCGACGTCTTTATCCCAGGGAAAGCGGTGGCTGTGTCTCCCCACTTGTCCTCGGTTTGGTCCGAGTACACGCACTTGCCGATGATTGTCAATTGCGGCAAAAGCAACCAGACCATTCCTGAGATCTTGGAGGTCACCGTCGTGCTCCCGTTCGTAAGAAAAGCGCACTTGCTGTTCGGATCGTTCACGTAAGTCGAAAAGCCGCGATTATTTCCGTAGAAGCAATTCGACAAGCACCAAGGATAGTGGAACGGGTCAGGGCCGAACATTGCCCAACGGGCGAATGATCGAAGAAATAGCGTCTCCACAAATGGCTGGGCGTGGCTTGAAGAAGGATTCCCCGAGTTTTGAGCCCAAGGACCGCCATAATCAGCCCTACTCGAAAGGGAGACCGCTGAGACGCCGTTGGTTCCCGCCACGTTGAGCGCGTACCAGCCATCCTGCCAGGAGGACGTCAGAGATGAGTTCGAACCGGTAAGATTTGTTGGCGTTCCGTTCCCCGAGTTGTCAAGCTGAACAAAACCGAGCTGTGAATCATTGATTGTGACCCCTCCATCGCTGGTAGCAGTCACGAGGGAGACTGTGTTTCCTTGGGAAGTATGGGACCACGAAATTGCGCCAGTGTTAGTGTTGATGGCTAGGACCGTATCTATGGGGTAAGAATACTGTGAACTTGCTCCAGTGAGAAAAGCGGTGCTGTTTTCGCCAAGTATCAGAGGGTCAGGGTCAAGAAAGCCATCGAAGAAACCTGGTGGCTGGACGGGCAGGCTGAATTTCGAGATCCCCAAGGAAGAGACATGATAGAGAGTGGGCGGACTGTAAATGGGAACAAGCTCGCCTCCCTGACCGTCGGGTATGGCGCGTTCAAACCCTCTGAACCCACCAGAGGAGCCACCGCCAGCGTTAGTGCCACTTCCGGAAGCCGAGTCGAGCTGTTGAGTCGAATATGTGCCGTCTGGATGGATGGTCATCATCTGAAAGGACTGCGAGAACGTCCAATTCCCATCGGTAGGCTTTACCTTGTGAGGATAACCCGGATCGTTCGGGTCGGGGCTTGAGTCGCACCCAGATGCGTCGGAGGTCCCTATGCTAGTCGAGAAGGGAATGTAGACATTCCCATTCGCATCAATCGACATGGCTCCAACGTTTGCAAACGTGTCATAATTTGTAGTCCCAGATGTTCCTGGGGTGCAGTAGGTGTAGTAGTTGTCAGTATTGGTGTCGTACAAGACGGACGAATCGGCACCACTCGTGTTCTGGCCTGCTCCAGGCATGGTGACCGTGAATTTCATTTGACCGGTTGCTGGATTGAGCGCGGTTACCGTGACTGTTCCGTTGTTTTGGAACTCCGGCTCGACGAGGAAGATGGTTCCGTCAGGAGCGATGCCGTAGTCCTCCCGGCAATTCGTTTCCTGATATTGCCAGGTCTCGTTTCCGTTTTCATCGACATGGCCAAAATAACAGTAGCTATCGTATTGATTAGGATTGTCCTGACTCGCAAAGTAGATTGCTCCTCCCTGATTGTCGCCAGCGGCAAGGAGCGGAAAGGCATCGGAGGATGAAGGGGGCCAAATCCACAGCTGTTGGCCGTTCGCGTCGAATGCTCTGATCGCGCCATTGCCTCCATATGCACCATCGTCCTCCGCATAAACGGCAGGTGCACCGACCCCGGGCGCAGCGTTAACGATCTTACGCATTCCATACGGTCCCAGCGACGGGACAGACCACAATACCGCTCCATTCGGAAGCGCACTTCCGGCTGGAAGAACCGTAACGGTGGCGACGGCAGTGCGATTACCATAACTGCCGACCAAAGTCGTGATTCCCACTGCATCCGCCTGCAATAGCGTCGGCTGGCCGTTTGCTGGGGGATTAATTTGCGCGACCGTTGTATTGCCGACGCTCCATGTCGCGCCGCTAACAGAAACGCCATTCTCATCCACCAATTGTATCGGCTGCGTGCTCCCGACCAACATCGTGATCTGATTGGGCGTGATGAAGAGCGGCTGAGTCACGGTGAATTGAACAGCATTGCTTGCGGAGCCATTCACGCCGATACTTACGGTTACAACCCCTGGGTTCAGTCCAGGTGGGACAGTGGCGGTTATATTGGAGTTGCTCCAACTTAGCACTTGGGCCGCGATTCCGTTGAACATCACAACGCTACTTCCTTGTGCTGCTCCAAATGCGCTGCCGGCTAGGGTAACGACGCTGTCGATGCCGCCTTGATTTGGAGAGATACCGCTAAGAGTAGGCGGATTCGTCTGACCGGACGCACCCGTATTCGTAACAGAGACGCTGGCGGAACTAGCGTTTCCGGCAAGGTCACTCCCGATCACTGTGATGGAGTTCACACCTGAGGAAAGCTGTACGCTGCAGGAGAAGGAGGAACCGCTCAGTGCTGCTTGCGTCCCATGGCATGTGACGCTGCCTGGGCCCGATAGCGTGTCAGCGATTGTTCCTGTGACTGTAACGGAACCCGTGCTGACTGATGCGCCGCTCGAGGGACTAGCGATCGTGATCGACGGAGCAGTCATGTCGAGATTAACGCTTGCAGTCGTCGTTGAGGTGTTGTTCAGGTCATCGACTACTGTTCCAGAGGCGACCTGATTGGCTCCTTCAGTTCTGACGATAACGGGAGGTGAACAGCTCTGAATCGGCGCCGGACCGGGAGTGCAAGTGAAATTGACGGTCACAGGAGAATTGTTCCAGCCATTCGAATTTGGCGAAGGCAACATACCAGCAGTGATCTGGGGATTCGCAATCAAGGCAAATTTGGCGACGAATCCAGTCTGTGGATTTGGGGTTATCGTAGCCTGGAACGCGCCGGTAGTTGTGGGAAAATCAACGGATTCCGTGGTGCCGACGACATAAGGATTGCCCAGAGCATCGAGGGCCACACCCATCGCTAGGTCACCAAACGCACTACTGCCACCTAAATAGGTCGAGTACAGGTCGGTTGTGCCGTTCGGATTTATCTCCGTGAGAAAAACGTTCGCGCCAGTGCTCTTAAGTGTAAGCTGGAACGCGTCCGAGGTCGTGGGAAAGTCGGTCGAGGATGTAGTGCCAGTAACGAACGCATCTCCATTTGCATCCACCGCGATACCAGTGGCAGTATCGCCGGAGCTGCTGTTTGTGCCGCCTAGAAAAGTGGAGTAGACGAGGGACTGTGTTCCCGATTGGCTAAGGTCAAACTTTGCAACGAAAGCTTTGCCGTTGGCGCTGTTTGCGATCTGGAATGCACCTACTGAGATCGGAAAATCGGATGATCCGGCATCACCAGCGATATAGACCTTGCCTACCGAATCAAGTGCTATGGCACCCCCGTAGTCGCCGAGCAAGTTCGTCGTCGAGCCTCCTAGATAGGTCGAATAAACGAGAGACGCCGACCCGGACTGAGTGGTGGCGATCTCGGCCAGAAAGACGTTCCCATTGGGGCTGTTCAAAGTGGATTGGTAGGCGCCGGGAGTGGTGGGAAAAGGCCCTGATGCATCGGAAGTTGACTGGCCAACAATGTATGCGTCACCGCTCGTGTCCGCGGTGATGCCGACTCCGAAGTCACCAAAGGTCGTGCCATCTCCACCGAGGTACGTCGAGTACACGAGCGAAGCAGCCCCGGATTGATTTGTGTCGACAACCGTCAAAAATGCATTTCCATTCGGGCTAGCTAAAGAGGATTGATAGGCATTACTGGTCGTTGGGAATGGCGCAACGGATGCATCAGAGGTCGTTGTGCCAGTAACATAGGCGCGCCCCGCCGAGTCCGCAGCAATCCCCATCGCCAAATCTCCGAACCATGGGTTTGGATTGTTCGGATTTCCTCCTCCTCCTAGATAGCTCGAATAGACGAGCGAGGCTGTACCTGTCTGGGTTGTGTCGATTCGAGCGATAAAAGCATTGCCGCCAGCCGGGTTGTTATTCGACAGTTGGAAGCCGTTAACCACGGGAAAGTCCGTACCGAACGTATAACCGGTGACATAAACGTTCGTGTTCGCGTCGATGGCGATACCTTGTCCGTAGCTCTCACTGGTTCCGCCCAAATACGTTGAATACATTAGATAGCTTCCGCTTGGGTCAAGTTCGGCAACAAACGCCAGATAGCTCGTTGGGCCGGTGGACTGATAACCGTCAAAAACAGGGAAATTCGTCGAAGACGTAGAACCCGCCACATACGCTACGCCGCGCGAATCCACCGCGATTGCCTCGGCATCCGCATCGCCGTTGTTAGCACCCAGGTAGCTTGAGTAGGTTAAGACGGGATCGATGACGAGCGGCTTTGTTCGGTCATACGAGCCAATGCGAATCCCAACTCGCCCGCCAGCTAGAAATACGAATTCGCCATTCACAGAACGCTTGCTGCCGTGGTCAATCTGATAGACATTTGGCCGGTGCAACAAGACCGCGTTCTGCTTTAGGCCCAATTGCAAGCTACCATCACTCGCGATCGTCACATGCTCGTGGCGGTCGAATTTGAGGGCAACGCTTTTCGGATCACCTCCGGGAGAAACAACAAAATCGAATTCTAGCTGTCCCTGGTTGCCATAATAGATCAAATCAACGCCCGGATAAATTCCTCTATATCGGACGCGGGAATAGTTCGGGATGCCGCTCAGCCATTTGCTACGATCACTGCCGATGAAATAATTGCTCTTCCCAGGGAGTTCGTCGAGGGCCTCGATCTGAGCTTCTGGGTTGGCACCATCAATGCCAATGTGCACGGCTCGTTTGTTTTGGCGCTGGTGAAGGCGCGTCAACACGCCGCCGATCTTCCGGGCCTCAAATTTCTTTTTTGTCTTGGCGTCCAGCTTCTCCAAAAGTGATTTCCCCTCGCCCTGTTGCTCGAACGCCATGACAGCCTCGGTCCGAGTGAGGAACAGTGCATAGCCACCGCCGTGGGAGATATATCTTACGGAATCGTCGCTCTGGCCCTCATTAGGCTCGAAGCTCAAGGGTAACGAGCCAAACGCCCGTTTCAGAAACTGTGCTTGCGCAGCTCTAGGAGAAGCCTTGATCGCGGGCTTAACAATGCCTTTCTTGCCGGTGCCATGTTCCGGAGCTCGGTTGGCGAGAGAAGTGCCGTGAATAATGAATGTTGCTAGAAACAGGAGAGTTACTATTGAAAGGCTGCCCACATAGTGCCGGAATCTATCGCTTCTCACGGTAGCTCACTCCATGATCCCGGCATCGGATCGTATTGCGCTGGAAATCGTGTGGCGCTTATATAGTGGTATTTTAACTATGTGTCAATAATACTTTTTGTACCGCAGTTTGGATTAGATAGCTGCCAGTGGAAGCAGGGATAAGGCTGACCCTGGCGAGCAAAGAGCGAACGGAACTCTTTCTCGTGCTCGATGCCCTGTGGAGGTGTTTGGCGCGGCGTGGAAGAGTGTTCGATTTTCTCCCGCGTCTGCTGCCAGTGGGACGGGTTCCATCGTGGATGGGGTGGCGTTAGTCGTTAGCAGATTTTCGCTGCAGTCGTTCCCATAAAACCCAGGGGGCAGCCCGCAAACTGCCGTGTACCCCGCGTGTACCTCGATCGGGCGGATTTGGTGTTTTTGGCGTTTTCCCCGTTTAATAGAATCAATAAGTTACGAATTTTCAGCGTCGCTCTTAGTCCGATCCCCACCGCCCCTACCATCTTATCGCTGTGAAAATAAATCAATTCTGGCGCTCGCTTTCTCCGCGTGTGTTATACGTGTGGTTCGTGTGCGTTTGCTTCAGCGGATCGTTTGCAAAACTCCCGCCGTAGAATCACCT
>DASYYR010000073.1:0-35249 GCA_035933575.1 Candidatus Acidiferrales bacterium
CGAGCCCGCTCGATCGTTTTTCCGGCGCTCATTGGTGGCGCGAAAATGCCTGGTGGCTTGATCCCGTTTTTCTCGGACGCTATCCCGCGTCTGCGCTCGCCGCGCTCGGCAAAGACGCGCCCGAGATTCTCCCCGGTGACATGGAAACAATTCACCAACCTCTCGATTTTCTCGGGCTAAATATTTACGGTGGCTGGTTGGTGCGCGCAGGCGCGAGTGGCGAGTTCGAGGAGGTTCATTTCCCCGCGGGCTTCCCGCTCACTGCATTTGGCTGGCAGGTGACGCCTGAAGCTCTATACTGGGCCCCCAAGTGGCTCCACGAGCGTTACCACCTGCCAACTTTGATCACCGAAAACGGCTGCTCGTCCCGCGACTGGATCTCCCTCGACGGCAAAGTCCACGATCCCCAGCGCATCGACTTTACCGCGCGCTATCTCCTCGCCCTCGCTCGCGCCTCGCGCGAAGGCGTTCCGCTCCTCGGCTATCTTCATTGGTCGCTGCTCGATAATTTCGAATGGCAGGAAGGCTACACCCAGCGCTTCGGCCTGATCTTCGTAGATTTCCCCACCCGCCGCCGCATCCCCAAGGACTCCGCCCTCTGGTACGCCGCCGTAATCAAGTCCAATGGGGCCAGCTTGTCCTGAGCGGAGTGGAAGGCCGCCGTGATCAAATCCAACGGCGCGTCGTGAACGTTGGACCCGGCGAAGGCAGGCCTGCCCCGGGGACGAGGCGTCGCGCCGCTCCCTTTTATGCCTTTGTAGGGGCCGATCGGATTTATCGGCCCGCGCGCGAAGCGCGGCGTTTCTTCGTCCAACGCCTGCCAACCGGCTACGTCGGCAGCGCTTCGATAACATTCATCCCTGTCGGCATCGGCACAGCTCGATTCAGGCGGAAACCGGCGCCCGCAAGCAGGTCTCGGTACTCGTCAGTAGTGCGCTCTTTGCCGCCGGTGAGCACGAGCATCGCGACATCCACAATTTTCCCCGGCGACGGATCGTTACCTTCCGCCAAGCCAAATTCGACCAGCAGCAGCGCGCCATCCTTCGGCACCGCTCGCCTGCAATTGGACAGGATTTTTCGCGCTTTCTCGTCGTCCCAATCGTGAATCACGCTCTTCATAACGTAGGCGCGGCAGCCAGAGGGAATTTCGCGGAAGAAATCGCACGACTGCATCGAAGCGCGCGCTTCCAGTTCGCCGCTCAAGAAACCGCGTTCTCGCGCTCGTTCCAGCACGTGCGGCACATCCGCCAGCACGCCGCGCAATTTCGGATGCGCTTTCAAAATGGACGCCAGCAGAATGCCGTTGCCTCCACCCACGTCCATTACGCTTCCCCAGCGCCCAAAATCGTACGCTGCCGCCACCGCAGGACCAATCGCCGCGGACATCGCCGTCATCGCGTCATCGAAGATGCGCGCTTGCTCGGGATGCTCCCGAAGGTATTCGAATGGACCCTCGCCGTATAATTTGGCACGCGCTGGCTGGCCCGTTTCAATGCTGTAAACAATCTCTCCAAAAGGGGCATATGTGAATTCGCTCCAGCCGAAAACAAATCGCGCCCGCATCGAGCCTGGCACGTCGGTGCGCAGAAAATGCGACAGCCGGTTGTTTCCGAAAACGCGCGAACCCGTCTCTTCGAATACTCCCGCGCTGGCGGCCGCCCGCAGCACGCGGCACAGCGCCGATTCGTTCACTTTCAGCTCCGCCGCGAGCTCCGCGACGCTTTTCGCGCCTAACGCCAGCGAGTCCGCCACTCCCAGCTTGGCCACCGCGCCCAAACACCGGTTAACGATGAATGCGTCCGCCATCTGCAATAGTTCCCTCGGCGGTGCGCCCTGCGCCACGTTAGTTGCCGCTGATGTATTCGCTCCTGCTTCCATTTTTTCGCCTCCTCTTCGAAATACCGCGACCCGAAATTCTGCCAAACGAACCGCCGTGTCAGCCAGCGACCTCCGGCTGCACCTCTGCCGCCACGCTAACCGGCGGTGCGTACCGATACGGCCCCAGCCGCAGCATCAATATTATGGCCACCAACACCGCAAAAAAGAACCCCGTCAGCGGCACTGTATACGAGCCTGTTTTGTCGAAACCCGCGCCCATAGCGTACACTCCCAATCCGGCGGACAACGCGAACGCAGCCCAAAAGAAAGCGTAGATTTCGCCAAACGACCGAAGCCCAAAATAGCGGCTGACCAAGTACGCGATGAGGTCCACTTCGGCTCCCAACCCCAGTCCAATCAGAAATGCGCCCAGGAACGCAATCTCTGTGGCACCGGTCGCCCACAGCAAACCCATTCCCAGGGCAGCCCCTCCAAAGAACAGGACTGCAATGTAGGGGCCGAAAAAACGGTCCAGCAAATAACCGGAACCTACTCTGCCGATGAGAAGTGCGCCACCGGCAAACGAACTGGCCAAAGCAGCGATCTGCGCCGAGCCTCCGCGGTCCGCCAGCATCGGCGCCATATGAATCACGCAGCCGTTGGTACTCGCTCCCACAAAAGAGAAAGCGCACAACATCAGCCAAAATGCCCGGCTATGCCAGGCTTCGCGCCAACTCAGCCCCGGGTTGCTCGCGGCATTACGCAACGCGGTCGCTGCGTGCCCAACTCCATCCCGCAGGAGGCCCATCTCCTCCGGCGTATCCTTGAGGAATGCCACGATAATCGGAACACAAACCAGCAGGATTGCACCGCCGAAAGACGCATACGCAACACGCCATCCGAATTTTGTAATCACATATTGGGCTGCCGGCGGCACGACGATCGCGCCTGAACCCACGCCGAACATCATCAGACCCAGTGCCAGCCCACGGCGCCTATCAAACCACCGCGAGACGACATTCGTGTACGGCATCGGTCCCGCACCGACAGCGAAAAAAACCACGGCCAGAAAAAAAACGTAGAGCTGCCAGAGTTCTTTTGAGAAAACCCAGTTGCACAACAATATCGCGGCAAAGACCGTGGTGTACCGCAGGATTATCTTTCGCGAGCCGTAACGTTGCACTAGCACGCCCGCGAACAAAACGCTGCCAGCGGCTGTCAATTGCTTGACCGTGAAGGCCAGGGAAATACTGGCGCGGCCGGAGTGAAATGCCGCACTCAGCGGCTTCAAGAAAACGCCAAACGAAAAAACGGTGATCGAGGCATCCCCGAAAAACAAGCCCAGCGCGGCTATCGCAACAATCCACCAGCCGTAGAAGATACGGGGCCGCTGGCTGTTCATTCAGCGCCTCCCATGCTGCGCTGGCTGAAGTCTCTTGAGATCTCTTTGGCCCGTCATGCCCCGAGATGCCCAGGGATGCCCCGGCATGTCTGACATGCGAATCTATGCTGCCGCTATTCTTCGTCGGTGCCTTTGGCGGCCGCCAGTTTCGCGATGACGCTCAAATCCTCCAGCGTCGTCGTGTCGCCCGAAACGCCGCCCTTTTCCGCGACTTCGCGCAACAGCCGCCGCATGATTTTCCCGCTGCGCGTTTTGGGCAGCAGGTCGGCGAAACGCACTTCACTGGGCCGTGCAATCGTCCCGATTGTCACCGCAACATGTTCGACCAACGCGGAGCGCAGTTCGCGCGTCGGCTCCATCCCCATGCGCAGCGTCACAAAACACACAATCGCCTCGCCCTTGATTTCATCGGGCCGCGCGACCACCGCCGCCTCGGCCACCGACGGATGGCTCACCAACGCACTCTCGATTTCCATTGAACTCAATCTGTGCCCCGCCACTTTAATCACGTCGTCAACGCGTCCCAGAACCCACGTGTATCCGTCCGCATCAAACTGCGCCGCGTCGCCCGTGAAATAAACGCCCGGAATGCGCGTCCAGTAATCGCGCTTGAAGCGTTCATCGTCGCCATAAATCGTCCGCAGCATCGAAGGCCACGGTTTTTCGATCACCAAATATCCCGTTTCCCCCGGTTTTACCGGCTCGCCTTTCATCGTTACCACCCGCGAAATCACTCCCGGCATGGGCAGAGTGGCCGAGCCAGGCTTCGTCGGCGTTGCCCCCGGCAACGGGGAAATCATGATCGCTCCCGTTTCTGTTTGCCACCAGGTGTCGACAATCGGGCAGCGATTTTTGCCAATCACTTCGAAATACCATTTCCACGCCGCCGGATTGATTGGCTCGCCGACCGTTCCCAGCAGACGCAAGCTCGACAGATTCCGCTTCGTAATCCAATCGTTTCCCCACGCCATGAACGCCCGCACGGCCGTCGCCGAGCTGTAAAAAATCGACACTTTGTATCGCTCGATAATTCTCCAGAAGCGGTCGCGCTTCGGAAAATCCGGCGCGCCTTCGTACATCACGCACGTCGCGCCATTCGCCAGCGGCCCATAAACCAAATAGCTGTGCCCCGTCACCCAGCCAATGTCCGCGGTGCACCAATACACATCGTCGGCGCGCAAATCAAAGACCAGCTGCATCGTGTACATGCAGCCGAGCAGATATCCCGCGGAAGTATGCAGCACGCCCTTCGGCTTTCCCGTCGTTCCGCTTGTGTACAAAATATAGAGCGGGTGCTCCGAATCGAATGCCGGCGCGGGACACTTCGACTGCGCTTTCTTTTCCACGTCGTGCCACCACAAATCGCGCCCCTGCTTCCACGCCACTTTTTCTCCCGTGCGCTTCACCACCACCACTTTCTGAATCGTTGGACAGCTTTCAATCGCCTTGTCCGCCGTATCTTTCAACGGAACCACGTGCCCGCGCCGAAACCCGCCGTCCGCTGTAATCAGCCATTTGGCTTTCGCGTCCCCAATGCGGTCTGCCAGCGACACGGCGCTGAATCCGCCAAACACGACCGAATGAATCGCGCCAATCCGCGCGCACGCCAGCAGCGCAATCGGCAACTCCGGAATCATCGGCATATAAACGGCCACGCAATCGCCGTCCTTCACGCCGAGCGAAAGCAGCGCATTCGCAAATTTGCACACCCGCTTGTGCAGTTGCGCATACGTGAATTTTAGCCGCCTTCCATCTTCCGCCTCCCAAAACAGCGCGACTTTCTTTCCTTTCTTCGCCAGATGCCGGTCCAGGCAATTGTGCGCCACGTTCAACTTTCCGCCCGCGAACCATTTCGCATGCGGCAAATTCCACTCCAGCACTTTTTTCGGCCGCTCGAACCAGTCGAGCATCTTCGCCTGCTCGTCCCAAAATCCTTCGGGATCCTTTTTCGCGCGGTCATACAGTCTCTTGTACTCTTTGAGTGTGCGCACCCGCGCTCGTCTCTGAAACTTCGCTGGCGGCGGGATCGGCTTTTCTTCCAGTACGTGCGGATCAAATTCCTGCATGTTTCCTCCCTTAACGCGTCTCTAAAGTACGAAACGCCACCCCGCACGGTCAAGGTTCGATGTGCGCAACTATCGGCAGAGCCAGGTGTTTATTTTATCCAGACCAATTTTCTGGAACTTTTCACCCCCGCCACCGGAATTTATACACGTAGGGCGCGGCGGATACGTCAAATAGAGCATGCCGGACAGGGCCGAACTCCGAGACGAGGACCTGCTGCGCCGCATGGGGGCGGGCGACGAGGAAGCATTTCGCTCGTTCTACTTGCGCCATCAGCGCCCAATTTACCGTTTTGCTCTGCATATGACGGGCCGTCCCGAAGCCGCCGAGGAAGTCGTGCAAGAGGCTTTCATGACCTTGATTCGCGAAATTTCAAAATTCGATTCCGCCCGCGGCACGCCCCAGGCTTTTCTCTTTGGCATTGCGCGGAATCACGTCCGGCGTCTCGTGGAATCGGACAGGCGTTTCGTTCCGCTTGCCGAGGACGACGACTTGCAGGTCCGCGCGGGCCAGGCGTCACTCTCCTATGGGCTAGGTGAGTCTGTATCTGACGATCTGGCTCGCGCTGAAATTATCGAGCGCGTGCGTCGTGCCGTACTCGCGCTGCCCGAGCATTATCGGGAAGCCGTGACGCTCTGTGATCTTCAGGGCTTCGATTATTCCGCTGCGGCTGCGACTCTCGATTGCCCCATCGGCACGGTGCGTTCGCGCCTGGCTCGTGCACGCGAAATGCTCCTCGCAAGATTGCGGCCCGCCCCTGCGGTGGTACGAAAGCCTTCGAGAGCTGCCGGCAGCAGATGAAGGGCTTTGATAAGGAACCGAAGATCGAGAAGGACGGAGCACATCAAAATGACTTGCGCGGAATTTGACACCATCGTTCACGACCTGGCCCGGCCGGATGCCCTCGACAAGCCTGCCGCCGTGATCGCTAAATTTCACGCTCAGACGTGCGAACGTTGCGCCGCGCGCCTTGCCGAGGCGCAGGTGCTCGTCGGCGCCCTCGAAGCTGTTGCGCAGGACTCAGCTGATCTCGAAGCTCCCGCGCATTTTGAACCCGCGCTTGTCGCCGCGTTTCGCGAGCATCGTCGCGGCATCGAGCGCAAGCAGCATCGTCAACGTCGCGCGCGCCTGCGCTGGCTGGAGTGGTCAGCTCTCGCCGCCGCCGCTGCTGTGCTGCTTGCGATGGGCGCGTGGAATTTCTCGCGTCCTCGCATTAACGGAACGAAAACGAACCCAAACGCAGTTGTAACAAGTTCTGTGAGTTCCAGTGCGAATGGCGCATCGCAGCAAGCAGACCCTATCGAAACCGCAACGCTGGAAGACCCGAACTCCGATTTCGTCCCCGTGCCATACGGTGAAAGCCTTTCGTCGGATGATTCCGAACTGGTGGTTCGCGTTTCCATGACACGCGACGCGCTGGGCAGCTTGGGCTATCCGGTGGACGAAGTCCATGCCGGAGATGTGATTCAGGCGGATTTGCTCGTTGGCGAAGATGGCTTGCCTCGCGCCGTGCGTCTCGTGCAGTAGAGAGATTTTCAGTCTAGGCGGCCTCGGTGCCGCAAGGAAAGAGAAAACAGGAGACCGACAATGATCGGGACAACGACGAGGACAATGATGAGCACAATGACGAGCAGGGTCGCCAAATACGCTGTCATCGCATCTGTCGCCCTTGGCGTAAGCGTGGTAGTGGCGCTCGGGCAGGAAATGCCGGGGCCTCACCCAGGAGAAATGGGCCCGGGGAGTTTTGCGTTTGAGCGAATCGTCGGTGCATTCGGCGGGAAGGTGGTCACCAACGCCCCATTCTCCGCGCAGGTGAATCGCGAAACGGTTCAGGTGCTTTCCGACGGGACGCGTGTGGACCGAAAAGAGACGGGCAGTATCGCGCGCGATGGCGTCGGCCGTACGAGGGAAGAGATCACCTTGTCGGCCATCGGGCCGTTTGCGGCGTCGGGGATAGTGCCGCGCGTTGTGTTCATCCGGGACCCTGCGGCTGGGAAGAATTACATTTTGAATGAGAATATAAAGCTGGCGATGATCCACCCAGCGGGGGCAAATGAGCAGGGACGAAGAATGATGAAACAAAAGATGAACGCCGGAGAGAATCCTAACGTGCAAACCGTGTCGCTAGGCACAAAGACGATCGATGGTCTAACGGTGCAAGGGACGCGCCGCACGCGAACGATTCCGGCGGGCAAGATTGGGAACGACAAGCCAATCGTGATTACGCGGGATGAATGGTACTCGCCGGATTTGCAAATGGTGATTTCGAGCACGCGCTCGGACCCGCGGTTCGGGACGACTACATTTCAATTGACGAACATCAATCGGAGCGAGCCGCCCCAGTCCCTTTTTATCGTTCCGCCGGATTACACTGTCGCGCCCGGCGGCTTGATGAAACGAAAATTCGCCAAGCCAGGGGCGCCTCCGCCTGACGGTTTATGAGCGCTCTTTTCGAGCCGCTCCGCGCCTAACGACGTGCGAGCAGCTTCTGGCATGGAATTGTGATTCTTGTTCGATCTTGTATTGCGGCTGCGCATCCGGCCGGCAAACAAGTCCCAAACGTGTCCGTCACCCCGGCGCGTCAGGGAAAACAAAAAAGGGGCGCGCTCCCCGCGCGCCCCTTTCGTCTTTTACCCCCGTTTTTCCTGTGAAACCTATTTCGCTCGTACAGCGCTGGATTGCGCTTCTCTGAAGGTCATCTCACAAGCAGCCTCAGTCAGGACACGGCTTCAGCCGTGCCGAAAAGGGTCAGGAAATTCAGGGGTTTTAACCCCTGAGGCCGGAACGATAGGTCGGTCAAGGTGTCTATGAAATGGTCGCTAGTGCGTAGAACGCATCACGAGTTGTGAACCGTTGCGCGGTCGAGCAACTCCACGACGTGCATCACCTCTTGCTTTGTGTCGTGCAACTTCGCGCCCGCCCGCAATTGCAAAATGCATCCTGGATTTGCGGTCACAATCACCGAAGCTTTTGTTGACCCCGCATGCCGCATCTTTTCCGCCAGCAATTCCATCGACGTTTTCGTCTCCGTCACGTTGTAAACGCCCGCCGACCCGCAGCACTGGTCAGCCAGCGGCATTTCGACGAATTCCACTCCCGGCACCGCGCGGATCAGTTTTCGCGGCGCCTCGCGTATTTTCTGTCCGTGGAGCAGGTGGCAAGAATCCTGGTACGTGACTCGCAATTTCATTTCGCGCAGCGGCGCCGATAATCCCAGTTCGACCAGAAATTCCGTGACGTCCTTCATCTTTGGCACAAACTCTGCTGCCGATTCCGCCGCGCGTTCGCGTTCTCGAACAGCCTGCTCGCTCTCAGCGCCCGCATCATCCGCGAATAAATGCGTGTACTCTTTCAGCGTCGACCCGCATCCCGCCGCGTTGGTGATAATCGCGTCAAACGGTTCGCGCAAAAATAGTTCCATGTTTTTGCGCGCCAGATCTCGCGCCACGTCACGCACTCCGGCATGCGCGGCCAGCGCGCCGCAGCACGATTGCTCCGCCGGCACGACCACCTCGCAACCGTTCGCCTGCAACACGCGAATCGTCGCGTCATTGAGCGCGGTGAACGTCACTTGCGCCACGCATCCTGCAAAAAATGCCACGCGAGCGCGCCGCTCTCCGCGCGCAGGAAATGTTTGTCCCAGCCGCGAATAGAAAAAGTCGCGATCGATTCGCGGTAGAAGTGCGGCCCGTTGCTGCAATCCCAACAATCGCAACACCCCGCTTCCGCGGGCGACGCCTTCCAGCCCTGAACGCTGATAAAACCGCACGATTCGCGCCATTCGCGCGATGCGTTTCGACTCAACGAGCAGCCGCCGGTAAACGAAATTGCGAATCGCACGCGACGCGCGCGGCCTCTTGTAATTCTTCTCGATTTGCGCGCGCGCTTGCTCCACCAGTTTTCCGTATTCCACGCCCGACGGGCACGCCGTCTCGCACGCCCGGCAATCCAGGCACCGGTCAATGTGCGTGACGAACGCCTCGCCCAATTCCATCCGCCCCTGATCGATCAGCGCCATCTGGCGGATGCGCCCGCGCGGCGAATCCGCTTCGTTGTGCCATAGCCGGTACGTCGGGCAGGCGTTCAAGCACAGCCCGCAATGAATGCAGCGCGAATAATCCGCGTACTCGGGATTATCTCCCGCTGTGAATCCGCTCAGCGTCTCGGCGAACTCTCGCTGCGCTTCTTCGTGAGTCTGCGGCGGCGCGCCCGGCATTTCTAAAGCCCTCCCACGAATCGCCCCGGCGCAAAAATGCCGTGCGGATCAAATGCCTGTTTCACGCGTTGCATCAACGGAAAATCGTCGCCCGGTTTACTCCAGACATTCGCTTCGCGTTTCAGTTCAAGCGTGCTCTGCAGAATCATTCCGCGGCTATTCTTTCCTGCGGCGGAAATGATTTCCTTCGCGCATTGCGCCAGTCGAGTCGTCGTCGTTGCGTCGCGTTCCGTGGGCAACAGCGCAAAATAAATCACGCCAACTCCGCGTGCAAACACAGCGTAAGGCAGGCCGCGCTCTGTCGCGGCGGTTTTCAGCATTTGCACGGTCTCTGCCATTTCTGTTGGCAGCGCGGTGAATTTTACGATTACGCCGTCGGTAAACTTTGTCGCCACCAAGGCAGGGAATTCTCGGATGGCCGCGCGCAGCTCTAATGCTGCCGCTCCATCAAGCGCTCTAAACGCAGCTGCGTTTGCGGTGCGCGACAGGTTTTGCAAGTCGTCCGCGCTGCGCTCAAGAACGCGCTCATTTCCAGCCGCGGAAATTGCGACGCTCCATTCCGCTTGAGCGATCGGAAGCTTAGTATCCAATATTCCCGCCGCTGACCTGTCAAAAATCTCCAAAGTTTGCGGCGCGAGCGGCGATTTACGAATCGTGTGCGCGAACGCAAATGCATCTTCGGCGCGTGTAAATCCCGCAAGCCAGCCTCGTGTCTCCGCAGCCAGCGGAAATGTTTTGAAATTGACGCGCGTCATGACGCCGAGCGAGCCAATCGCGCCCAGCATCAGCTTGTGCAAATCGTATCCGCTCACGTTTTTCACCACGCGGCCTCCGCTTTTCGCCAGCGCGCCGTCGCCCGTAACGAATTCCATGCCCAACACAAAATCGCGCGCCGTGCCGTACATCTGCCGGAGCGGAGAATCCACTCCGCTCCCGAGCGTCCCGCCAATCGTCGCGCGCTCGTAGAAGGGACCTGCGAGGGGCAAAAATTGTTTGTGTTCCGCAAGTGTTGCCGCAAGTTTCGCAAGCGAAATGCCTGCTTCGGCGCTCAGCGTCAAATCGCCAGGATCATAGGAAATCACGCGGTCGAGCCGCGTCATATCAATCGCGAGATCGTATCGTGTAGGCGGCATTCCAATGCTAAGTTTCGTTCGCGCGCCCATGGGAATCACCGCGAGCTTTTCCGCGACCGCGAGTTTTACTAACTCGGCCACCTCGCCCGCCGCCCCAGGCCGGACCGCGGCGCTCGGCCGCACGCCATCGACTTCGTATGCTGTTAGCTGGGCGGGATCGTCCGTAAAGTTTGCCGCGCCCACAATTTCGACCGCGCGTGAAGGCATCGTTTTTGCCGGAGTGCTCAAGCGCGATCCCCTCCCACGCGCGGCGCTCCAGCCCCCGAGCCACGTTGCGGCATGGGGCGAATACGAACTTCGCCGCAGCCCTTTCCCGTCGGGAAGATCTTGCCGGGATTGAGCAACCCAGCCGGATTGAAGGCATCGCGCACGCGGCGCATCAGCGCCAGATCCTCCTCGCTGAAAAGCAGCGGCATGAGCCGGTCTTTCTCCATGCCCACGCCGTGCTCGCCCGTGATCGCGCCGCCCATCTCGATGCAGAAACGAATGATCGCGTCCGCGGTCGATACAGCGCGCTCGAATTGTTTCGGGTCGCGCGCGTCGAAAAGAATGATCGGGTGCAGATTGCCGTCGCCTGCATGAAAAATATTGCCAATCTCAAAACCATTTTCTTTTCCGATGCGCTCAATTTCACGCAATGTTTGCGGCAATTTCGTTCGCGGAATCACGCCGTCCTGCACGTAATACGTAGGCGACAGTCGCCCGACTGCCCCAAACGCGTTTTTTCGTCCCTTCCACAGCAAATCGCGTTCAGCGGCATCGCGCGCCACGCGAACTTCGCGCGCTCCATGCATTTTGCAAACTTCGCTGATGTCTTTCGCGTGCTGCTCCACCGCTTCGCGCAATCCATCGACTTCGATCAGCAACACGGCCGCGCTATCCAACGGAAATCCCGCGTGCACCCACGCCTCCACCGCGCGCAGAGTCCATCCATCGAGCATCTCGCACGCAGCGGGAGTGATTCCGCGCGCCGTGATTTCAACCACCGTCTCCGTCGCGCCGTCCACGCGGTCGTAAATCGCCAGCAGCGTTTTCACGGCTTCCGGCAAACGCATCAGCCGCACGGTGACTTCCGTGACCAACGCAAGCGTTCCCTCGGATCCCACAAACAAGCCGCACAAATCGTAGCCCGGCGCATCCACCGCTTTTCCGCCGATGCGCACCAACTCGCCCGTCGGCATCACCATTTCGAGGCCCAAAATATGATTCGTCGTCACGCCATACGCGAGCGTGTGCGGACCGCCAGCGTTTTCCGAAACGTTTCCGCCGATTGTGCAGGCCTTCTGGCTCGACGGATCCGGCGCAAAATGCAGTCCCGCGAACGCTACCGCCGCATTCAAATCCGAATTCACCACTCCCGGCTGCACCACCGCGCGTTGATTCTCCGCGTCGATCTCGAGAACCTGATTCATCCGCGCGAACGAAACGATGATGCCGCCTTCTCTTGCCAGCGCTCCGCCGGAAAGTCCCGTGCCTGCGCCGCGTCCGACGATTGGGATCTTGTATCGATTCGCGAGTCCGACAATTCGTACTACGTCGGCAGCCGTACGCGGAAAAACGATGCATTGCGGGCGCGCAATTTCTACCGAGCCATCATATTCGTACAGCAGCAAATCCTCGGGCCGGCTCAAAACGCAATCCTTGCCCAGGAATTGTTCGAGTTCGTTAAGGAGATGGCGATCCATAGTCGGTTGGACGACTGGTTAGACGCGCGAAAACCACTATAGTCGCGCGTCTCTCTCGTCGTCAACGTGACGCTACTGCAGGTGGTGGGTTATTTTGAATTTTCTCAATCGTGACACAAAGTGTCAAAATTCAAACTGACCCTACCGCATCACGGTTTTGCGTGGGGCATGGCGCGAAATACTTCCGAGGTCGCGCGGGCGAGCCAGACGAATCCGTCGATCACAATCAACGCGCCAATCGTGCGCCACATCAGCAGGCGCGCGCGATATTGCGGCTGTTCCGAATCGGCGGAGCGGGCGCGAGGCGTGGCCGATCCGGCCGAACGCTTTCCCAGCCAATACTCCCAAAAATGCGTTAACCCGCGCGCGATTTCTGTCGCGGAAAGCAGAATCACCAATCCCACGCTCAGAATGCAGGTGCCGATGAGATACTTGACCAGCGGATTGTGCATCTAGCGCGAATATAAACTGGAACGCGCCGCCGCGCAATCGCGATGCGCCACGCGCGGTGCGTTGACACACGGCGCGGCGATATGCTACTCACGCTCGCGCAGTATTATTTTTGCCGGGGGCCTCGATCATGAAACCGAAAGTATTCGCGACTCACGGGCTTTTCGCGCCTGCCCGCGCGCTACTCGAAAGGCATTTCGAAGCGGATTATTGGACAGGCCAGCCGCGACCCCCTCGCGACGAATTGTTGCGTCGCGTCGCGGACAAAGACGCGCTCATCTGTTTGCTCACGGAAAAAGTGAACGACGAATTGCTCGACCGCGCGCCGAATCTGCGCATCGCCGCCACCGTTTCTGTCGGCTACGACAACATTGACGTCGCAGCCTGCACGCGTCGCAAAATCGTCGCCACGAATACGCCGGGCGTTCTCGACGACACGACCGCCGATTTTGCATTCGCGCTGCTGATGGCCATTGCGCGCCGCATTGTCGAAGGGGATGCCTGGATGCGCTCTGGCACTTGGCCTGGCTGGAACCTCGATCAACTCTGCGGCTCGGATGTTTCCGGCAAAACGCTCGGCATCATCGGCTTTGGACGCATCGGTCGCGCCATGGCAAAGCGCGCGCAAGGTTTCGACATGCGCATTCTCTATACCGATGCGATGCGCGCCGCTCCTGAAGTCGAGCGCGATTTGCACGCGGAATATGTCGACCGTGACCGCCTGCTCGCCGCCGCCGATTTTGTCAGCGTCCACGTTCCGTTGCTGCCCGAAACGCGCCGCCTGATCAACGCCTCAACATTGGCGAAAATGAAGTCGGGCTCATACCTGATCAACACCTCGCGCGGGCCAGTGGTGGATGAAGCCGCGCTCGTCGCCGCCCTCGAGGCGAAACAAATCGCCGGCGCTGCCCTCGACGTTTTCGAAAATGAGCCAAAGGTCCATCCAGCGCTTGTCGTGCGCAAAGACGTGATCCTCACGCCGCACATCGCCAGCGCCTCCGTCGAGACGCGCACAAAAATGGCTGTGATCGCTGCGGAGAATGTCATTGCGCTGTTCGACGGCCGTCGTCCGCCCAACGCGCTTAACCCTGAAGTCCTCGCCGCGAAATAACAAGGGAGTGAACCACATGGCGCTAATCACACGAAATCACCCGAAGCTGACGCTCGAAGGCGCGCGCGCCGTGCTTGCCGCGGCGGAGAAACACGCGCAGGAAATTCGCTGTCCCATGAATATCGCCGTGGTCGATGAGGGCGCTCATCTGCTCGCCTTTGCGCGCATGGACGGCGCAAAGCCGTCGTCGATTTCCGTCGCGCTTGTCAAAGCACAAGCTGCTGCGATGCGTCGCGCTACCACCGGTGCCGCAATGTCAGGCGATCAACCGAATGTCGTTCTGTCGCTCGGCCTCGCGCTCGCGAATTCTTCCGCGCAAACGCCGATTCGCGGCGGCGTTCCGCTCAGTGTCGATGGCCAGATCGTCGGTGCGATTGGCGTGAGCGCCGGTTCGGAAGATCAGGATTTGGAAGTTGCTCGAGCCGGAGCTGCTGCCCTGGAAAAGGCATGAAAATGTTTTTGTTACACCATAATTAAGCGAGAACTGACGGTTACCATGGATGATCGCAAAGCTCTCGCTCGGCAAATCTTCGCCAACACGCTCGCAGGAATCGATATTCCCGCGACGCTCGCGGAGAAGCTCGATCGTCGCGACGGCCTCATTCAAGCGGGTGATTCCGAAGTGGATTTGCGCAAGTATCGCGAAATTGTCGCGATCGCCATGGGGAAAGCCGCCGTTGCGCTCGCGGAAGGAATCACGGCCGTGCTCGCGCCGGAATTTCGCGTACGCGGAATTCTCGCCGGCCCTGCGAAGCCGCCGCGCTCGCTCCATGGCTGGAAATCATTTGTTGCCGGACACCCCGTTCCCAATGAGGAGAGTTTTCGCGCTGGACGCGCGATTCTCGAATTGCTGCGCGGCTGTAACAGCGAAACGCTGATTTTCTTTCTGCTTTCCGGCGGCGGCTCATCATTGGTTGAATTGCCGCTCGACGAAAATATTTCGCTCGACGATTTTGTAAAGCTGAACCACGCGCTCGTCACCTGCGGTGCGCCCATCGAGGAAATCAACGCCATTCGCAAGCATCTTTCTGCGGTGAAGGGTGGACGTCTCGCCGCCGCAGCGCCGCAAGCGATGAAGCTGACGTTTGGTGTCACGGACGTGCCGGAGGGCCAGGAGTCAGCACTCGCTTCAGGCCCCACGCTGCCGGATCCCACCACGACCGCCGACGCGCAGCGTGTCGCCCAAAAATACCATCTGCTCGATAAATTGCCCGCCCCCCTGCGCGCAAAGTTCGACAAACATTCGCTTGTCGAAACGCCGAAACCCGGCGACCCGGCCTTTGCGCGCTCGAATTTCGAACTGCTCCTCGGCCGGCGCGATTTATTTCATCACGCGCACGTTGCCGCCGAAGCCGTCGGATTTCTCACCGTCTGCGACAACGCGACCGACGGCTGGTCCGTCGAGAAGGCCGCGCAGCATTTGCTCGCGCAGCTCGATGCGATCTCGCGTTCGTTTGATGGCAAACCCGTCGCTCTGATCGCCGATGGAGAAGTCAGCAGTCCCGTAACGGGGAAGGGAATCGGCGGCCGCAATTCCGCCTTCGTGCTGGCTTGCGTCGAGAAAATTGCGGAACGCAAAATTACAGTGCTGAGCGTCGGCACCGATGGAATTGACGGCAACAGTCCAGCAGCAGGCGCCGTCGCTGACGGCACCACCCTTGATCGAGCGCGGGAAATCGGTGCGGACCCGCGCGATTTTTACAGTCGCAGCGACGCCTTTACTTTTTTCGATCTCCTCGGCGACACCGTCATGACCGGCCCCACCGGAAATAATCTCCGCGACTTGCGCATTCTCCTCGCAGGCTAGTCGCGAGGCGCCGGAGTTTTCTCCTTCGCAAACGTTACAGCAAACTTCTCGTCCACCCGCCGTCCACCGGAATCGAGCAGCCATTGATGTAGCTTGCGCGCTCCGACGCCAGAAACGCCACCATCGCCGCGAATTCTTCGGGCCGGCCCACGCGTCCCACGGGCACTTGCGCGCTCAAACGCTCCAAAATCTTTTCGCGCTCCACTCCTGCATTCTTCGCTTGTAGTCCGGCAAGCTCGTCCAGACGCTCCGTCAGCGTGTAGCCGGGGCAAATGCAATTCACCGTGATCCCGTCGCCGCCGAATTCATTCGCCAGCGTGCGCATCAAGCCCGTCACACCGGCGCGAATCGAGTTCGACAGCAGCAAATTGTCGATCGGCTGTTTCACGGAAACGGAAGTAATCGCCAGCAAACGTCCCCAGCGATTTTTCTTCATCCGCGGCAACACTTCGCGAGCAAAATAAACGGCGCTCATCAGCGTCAGATCCACAGCGGTTCGCCATTCCTCTATCGAGATGTCCAGAAATTTCTTCGAGGGAGGCCCGCCCGCATTCGTCACGCAAATATCCACGCGGCCGAAGCGCTTCTCCACCGCCGCCACAAAATCGCGCACCGCTTCGTGGTGCGTCACATCAAGTTCCTGCGCGAAAACTTCGCGTCCCGTGGCCTTGCGTATGCTGTCCGCGGCCTTTTCAAGATTCGCCGCCGAACGTGCGCAAATCGCAACTTCCGCGCCTCCGCGCGCGAATTCCTCGGCGCACGCGCGCCCCAGCCCTTTGCTGGCCGCTGCTACAATCGCCACTTTTCCTTTCAGCCCCAGATCCATGATTCCGCTCCTCAGTATGCGGAGAAAAACCGCTGCAACAATTATCCGCGCAGATACGCGTCCGTTTTCTTAATCCAGTCCTCGCGCGGCGGACCAAAAATATCCATGTCCACGGTATCCTCCAGCGCCTCGGCCGCATGCGGCACGTTCGCGGGAATCAGCAGCATTTCGCCGTTGCGCAGGATTCTCTCGCCGTCATCAAAGATCAGTTTCAACGCGCCGGAAATGATCCACGTAATCTGTTCATTCACGTGCGAGTGGCGAGGCACAATGGCGCCACGCGCCAGAAAAATACGCGCTAGCATGGCCTTTTCGCCGAAGATCATCTGTCGCGTAATTGTGGCGCTCAGTTTTTCTTTCTCGATTTTGTCCCACGATGTTTTTTCTGGCATGTTCCTCTCCGCGTTCCAAACTCAGTCGCTTTCGGGCTTATCCACTTTCCGGACTTGGAATCCTCCAACGAAAGCGCCGCCCCGTCAATGCCCGCGCGAAACGAAAATGTCGTCGCCGGTTTGCGCCTCTGCGCGCGCTGTGTTAGCGTCGCAACATAATGGCCCGCGCCGTCTGGCTCCAGCGAATTCGCCGTTTCCTGTGCATGTTTTCTCTCGTAGCCATTGCCGCAGCGCCATCTGCGCGCCGCGCCGCCGCGAACGCTCGCATTCATTTCACGCCGCATTTCACCGCCGGACAAGTTTTTCACTATAGTGTGCAGATGCACATCGATGGCGCTTCGCATTCCTCCGGTCCCGTCGTCGATCCCGAAGGCCCCACAAAGACCGGCGAATCCGTCGACGTGGTTCTGCGTTTGCAAGTCCTCAAAGTCTCCGGCACGCTCGCTGCTCCCGGCCCCGCGCGCATCCGCGTCACGTACGAGACCGCGGCAGCCAACAGCACCAGCGATTCCTACGACGCGGACACCGCCGCGATCGCCGACCAGTATAAAAAACTCCAGGGCCAGTCCATCGAGTTCACCCTCGAGCCCACCGGAAAAATCATCGATGTTAATGGCCTACAGGGGCTTCTCGACGATCAGTCCCGCTCCGCAATCGTGAACCAGTGGCTCAGCCAACTCACCTTGGGAGCTTCTGTCCCGAAGAAGGGCATTGCAATCGGCGAAAAATGGTCCTCTGAGCAAGCCATCGACAACGTTCCGCTCGCCGGGCTCGCCTGGCATGTCGAATCAACTTACGTGCGCGACGAGCCTTGCCCCGCCGTGCGCCCAGAGCCGCCAGTCGGCGCCGTCGCGCAGCCTGTAACTCCGTCCGCCGTGCCCGATGAATGCGCTGTCATCCTCACCCGCTCCGAAATCACCGGCGCACCCGCCCCGCGACCAAGCCAGCCACTCGCCAAGTCGGGCCAGCAAACCGACCAGCCCACGAACGAATCGCCAAATGAAGAAAAAGACCGCACCCCGGAGATTTTCCGCAAAAACGGCCTGCGTACCTTCGGCGAATGGACCGGCTCTGGCGACGGCCTCACTTCCATCTCGCTCCGCACAGGAATGGTCGTCAGCGTCACGCAAACGGCCGCCACGCACATGGACTTCACCATCATGACCACCACGGCCCACAATCGCATGCGCTACGCGGGAGACACGAAAAGCCAGTCCCAGATCCTCCTCGTCTCCCAATCCGTCATCCCTTGACAGCCTTCGGGCCGCCTATTCTGGGCCGGTTCGTAGTAGGTGGTTGAGAATCACCGCTGGTGGTGGCTTGAGGCCATCTCACGGCACGCGCCCGAGATGGAACATTTTGTTACATTCAATATATGCATATGATTACACAAGTCTTATGTGCGCAGTTTTATCGCATTTCTTTTGGCCCCCCGATTGCCCTTCAGTAGTTCGCCTCGCCAGTTTAGCGAAGCAGCCCGGGTCACCTCAGCGGACAGGGCGGGCGATGACAAGGAGGCCGAAAATGCGTTATCTAAAGTATCTGGCTTTAGCGGGAATTTTCCTGCTGGCAGTAGGTTACGCACAAGCTCAAGTGTCGGTCGGCATCGGGATCGGCCCAGTCTACGGAGGCTACGTAGCAGCGCCAGTATGCCCTTACGGCTACTACGATTATTACCCGTATGACTGCGCCCCTTACGGCTACTGGGGCCCATCGTATTTCGTCGGAGGCGAGTTCATCGGCGTCGGCCCTTGGTATCGCGGCTACTTCGACCGTGACCGCTACTGGGGCGACCGCGACCGCTTCGAACACGAACGTGGGTTTGTTCACGGCCGTGGCGACGATCATTTCGACCGGGGCCGCGGCAACTTCCGCTCTTTCGCGCGCGGCGGCGATGACCATTTCGACCGCGGCAACAGGGGCGGCAATTTCCGCTCCTTCGACCGCGGTAACGGCAACAGAGGCGGTGACCGCCAGTCCTTCAGCCGTGGGAACGGCAACCGAGGCGGGAACTTCCAGTCCTTCAGCCGCGGCAACTCACGCGGAGGAAACAATTTTCGCGGCGGTTCCGGACGCGGCTCATCCGGCGGCAGCTTCCGCGGCGGTAACCGCGGTGGTGGAGGCTCACGCGGCGGTAACCGAGGTGGAGGCTCTCACGGCGGCGGACGTGGTCATTAATCGCTCGCTCCTCTCGTAGAATCGCAACGGCTGGCAGCATTCCTGCCAGCCGTTTTCATTTTGAGCAGGAATGGGGTCCCCCTCACAGCCACTCCGAAATCACCCCCCTCTCCCCGTCTGCCATCCCTTGACGTATTGTCTCGAGACTTCGGAACGTTTCTTATGGCGGATGTGTGCTTGTCCGCGCCATACTCGGCCCTATCTGGAGCTAAGCCAGACGATGAATGAAGACGAGTAAAAAGAAAGTTATCGAGGAATTAATTGAACAGGCTCGGAACTTCCGCTTCTGCGGGCCGTCCGATGATCCTGACGAGCAGACGGCCGTGACGACTGGCTATCGCTACCTGGTGGTCCAGTTCAAAAGGCTGGCAGAACCCATTCTTCCCGAGGGTGCCGCGTCTCGACTTGACGCAATCGATGTTGAAGTTGACAACCTCTATTCTGCGTATGATGCCAAAGCGGAGCTGGATGCGCTCCTCCCAGACATCGAAGCAGCGCTTGAAATCCTTGATGAAACAAGCCTTGGCGGGGGCGCAAATTTGTGGATTGTCGACCCACAACTCGTGTCACAGATAGCAGAACTGGAGGTCAGCAGCGTAGATCTCTCATTCCTAGCTCGAATCTGCAGGGAGATCAACTCATCGTACGCGCACGGAAACATTCTTGCGACGGCCTTACTAATGAGAACAGTGCTCAACCACGTCCCACCTGTGTTCGGGTACCAAACGTTCGACCAAGTGGTGGCGAACGCCGGAAAAAGCCTGAAAGATAGCTTTGATCATTTACAAAGCGGCCTGCGAAAGGTGGCTGACTTTCATGCGCACCGCAAAATCACATCCGCGGAGTCTTACCCTTCCATCGCACAGGTGGAACCATTCAAACCTCAGTTCGAACTCCTTTTGCAGCAGGTCATAGCACGAATAGGCAAAGCGTAGTGGACACACTTCTCCAGTTATGAGCAACGAAGCGACCTGCGTTATAATGGAATTTTTATGCGCCACCAAAATTCGGCCCAGAGAGACCCTGCATGGATTTCAAGCTTTCAAGCGATTACGAACCGCGCGGCGACCAGCCCGAAGCCATCGCGCAAATCGAGCGCGGCATCGCGTCCGGCGACAAACATCAAGTGCTCCTCGGCGTCACCGGCTCCGGCAAAACTTTCACCATGGCCAAGGTGATCGAGAAGCTGAATCGCCCCACGCTCGTCATCGCGCACAATAAAACTCTCGCCGCGCAGCTCTATCACGAATTCCGTTCGTTTTTCCCGCGCAATGCCGTCGAGTATTTCGTCAGCTACTACGATTACTACCAGCCCGAAGCCTACATGCCTTCCTCGGACGTTTACATCGAAAAAGAAGCCACCATCAACGAAGAGCTCGACAAACTTCGCATGAGCGCCACACGTTCTCTCTTCGAGCGCCGCGACGTCATCATCGTCGCCTCCGTCTCCTGTATTTACGGTCTCGGCTCGCCCGAAGCGTATTACGGCATGATGCTGATGCTCGACAAAGGCCAGACTCTTTCGCGCGACGCCATTCTCCGCAAGCTCGTCGAAATTCTTTACGAACGCGGCGAAGATCTCCGCCGCGGCACTTTCCGCGTGCGTGGCGACAAAATTGAAATTCATCCTCCCTATGACGACCTCGCCGTACGCATCGAAATGTGGGGCAGCGAAATCGAAGCCATTCGCCGCATCGATCCGCTCACGGGAGAAATCGTCGCCCAGCCGGAGGAAATTTCGCGCCTGACGATTTACCCCAAGACGCATTACGTCCTTCCCGCCGCGCAACGCGAGCGCGCCATTCAGGCCATCCTCGAAGAACTCGAATGGTGGCACACGGAACTCGCGCGCCAGGGCAAAATCGTCGAAGCCCAGCGCATCGAACAGCGCACCCGTTTCGACATCGAAATGATGCGCACCATCGGCTATTGCCACGGCATTGAAAATTATTCCCGCCATCTTTCCGGCCGTCTTCCCGGCGAAGCTCCGCCGACTCTGTTCGATTATTTCCCCACTGATTTTTTGCTCGTCGTTGACGAATCGCATCAATCCATTCCGCAGCTTCGCGGCATGTATCACGGTGACCGTTCGCGCAAGCAAACCCTCGTCGACTACGGTTTTCGCATGCCTTCCGCTCTCGACAATCGTCCGCTTACATTCGAGGAATTCGAGCATCGCGTCAATCAAGCGGTCTATGTTTCCGCGACGCCCGGCCCGTACGAACTCACGAAGTCCGGCGGCGTTGTCGCCGAACAGGTGATTCGCCCCACGGGCTTGATTGATCCGGAGATTGACGTGCGTCCCATCAAGGGCCAGGTCGACGATCTGCTTGAGGAAATTCGCATTCGCGCCGAACGCAACGAACGCGTCCTCGTCACCACGCTCACCAAGCGCATGGCCGAGGATTTAGCGGAATATTTTGGCGAAGTCGGAGTTCGCTGCCGTTATCTGCATTCGGAAATCGAAACGCTCGAACGCGTCCGCATCCTGCGCGATTTGCGCCGAGGCGAATTCGATGTGCTCATCGGCATCAACCTTCTTCGCGAAGGCCTCGACCTTCCTGAAGTTTCTCTCGTCGCTATTCTCGACGCCGACAAGGAAGGTTTTCTCCGCAGCGCCACTTCGCTTATTCAAAGCATCGGCCGCTGCGCGCGGCATATCGAAGGCCGCGCCATTCTTTACGCCGACGTGATGACCGATTCCATGCGCCAGGCCATCGGCGAAACGAATCGCCGCCGCGCCAAGCAAACCGCCTACAACCGCGAAAACAACATCACGCCGCAATCCATCATCAAGTCCGTCGACATGCAGCTCGCCGCCATCGTCGAAGCCGATTACGTCACCATTCCTCTCGACGACGCGCCTCTCGGCGAAATTCGCAACGAAGAGCAACTCGCCGCGGCCATCGTTCAGCTCGAAATGCAAATGCGCGAAGCGGCGAAGAAATTCGAATTCGAGCGCGCCGCCACGTTGCGCGACAAAATCCGAGTCCTCAAACAGCGCGACCTCGGCCCCCTCTTCGACTCCCCGGCTCCCAATGCAGAATCGAACTTGCCTGCAGGCTCGCCCTCTGTGCCCGAGCCTGCGTCCAACCAGTCCCCCTCCGCGCAAAATGCCAAACCCTAGAGAGAGCGGTCATCCCGAGGGTCTTTGCGCGCCTCCGCAAATGCTAGCGGTCTGAATTTGTCATCCTGAGCGGAGCGTATTTCGCGCAGCGAAGGATCTCGCCTCGACGCGGCCTTGGAAAGTGGACTTTGTAGCGCCGGCCCTTCGGGCATCCCTCGTCAGGGCATGGCTTCAGCCATGCCGAAAATCGCATCAATTGATTTTTCCTCCTATTCGCACGTCTTTTGTGCGATGTAGTCACATGTCGCTAAAAACTCTCCGCGCCGTTTCCGCCGCGCAATTTCACACCAACCCTCGTTTTAATTCCTCCAGCGCGTAAAACGTCCCGCGCCACACCACGCCGCCGCGCCCCAGCGTCACCACCATTGACCGTACAATGATGTAGCTGACAATCAGCGCCCCCAGCGCATGCGTCACCCCAAACCATCTCGACGCCTTCGCCTGCGTCATCAAGTGCGCTTCGAACAGCATCCCCACAGCCGCCGCAACTCCCGCCGCGATTTGCCCAGGCCCTCGCGCAAAAATAATTCCGAGAATCGGCAAGACGCTGATCACAAAAATCCCCGCCACGCCCGCGAGCGTTTTCGCTACGTTGAAGTCGAATCCCGCGAACATATTTTTCGTCATGCCTTTGATGACATTCCCAATTCCTTCCTGCCACCGAATGCGCAGAAATGTTTCGCTTGGCGCCACGCCTGAGCGAAAGCCATTCTGCTTCACAAGTTTCCCCAGTTTCATGTCGTCCAGCACTTCCATTGCGAGCCGTCGATGCGTCCCAATCGCTTCGTAAGTCGAGCGCCGGATCATTTGAAACGCGCCGACTCCCATATACACTTTCGATTTCGGATTGCTCACGCGCCACGGCCGCACGCCCAAGGCGAAGCACACGCCCAAATATCCCACCGCTGTCGGCTCCCAAAATCCTCGCAAATCGAGTCCCGCCAGCAGCGTCAAATGATCGGACTGCTCCTGCCAGATCAGCGCCAGCGCTCGCCGCAACAAATCCGGCGCGAATTGCACGTCTGCGTCGGTAAACACCAGCCACTCGCCCGACGATTCGCGATACGCCCTTTCGAGCGCATGCGGTTTCCCCAGCCATCCTTGCGGCAATTCCGAAATGTGCGCCACTTTCAATCTTGTGTCGCGCTGCGCGAAAAGATTTAAGATCTCGAGCGTCGCGTCTTCGGAGCGGTCGTCCACGGCAATCACTTCGTAATTCGGATAATCGAGCGCCAGCAGGGAAGCGAGCGCCTCGGGCAGTTTTGCGGCTTCATCGCGCGCCGCAAACAAAATCGAAACTCGCGGGAAAGTCGGTCCATCGAACGGCGCCGCTTGTGACAGCACGGGAATTCGCGTCAATCCCCGATAGCTCACCGCGGCCGTCAAAATCCAGTAAACCGCGAGGCTGCTGAAGAAAATTATGCCGAAGATGTGCAATGATAGTGTTTTCCGAAGCGTGGTTTAAGCGAACACGGTATCCTATCATGCGCGACGATTGCAGATAATTGCTAAAGAGCCCTGGTGAGCACAGCCCAGCGAGCCGATGCCGGTGAGCGGGGGACAACGATGACCACGGTTGCGATCGTCGGCGCTGGACGCGTCGGTCGCGCGCTCGGACGCAGCCTGCGTGCGCGCGGCTGGAACATTGGCGCGGTTGTCACGCGCTCCGCAGCCACCGCGCGTTCGGCCGTGCGCGCGATTGGCGGAGGGCATCCGCATGGAGTTCTCACTCGCCGCGTGCTCGACGCCGGCGTAATCTTGATCGCCACGCCGGATGATTGCATTCGCGACGTCGCCGTCAGACTCGCGCGCGCGGGCGGCGAAGAATGGCGAGGCAAAGTTGTACTGCACACCAGCGGTGCACTGGATGATCGCGCCCTCGCACCTCTCGCTCGTCTCGGCGCGGCGACCGGTGCGATGCATCCGTTGCAGACATTCAGCGGCCGCGGCGTGCCGCTGCTCGAAGGAGTCGCTTTCGTGATTCAAGGCCATGGACGCGCGCGGCAAGAAGCCCGGCGCATCGCGCGAACACTCGGTGGCGCTCCTGTGGCGCTTCGCCGCGCGGTAAAGCCCGCGTACCACGCTGCCGGAACATTCGCTGCGCCATATTTCCTCACGCTCGTCGAAACCGCCACGCGCATTTTGATGCGCATCGGTTTCTCGCGACGCCGCGCGCGCGCCGTTCTTTTGCCGTTGATTCGGCAAACACTCGGGAATTACGAACGCTTCGGCGCACGCAAGGCCTGGACCGGTCCAGTGGCGCGCGGCGATTTCTCCACCGTCGCGCGGCATCGCGCTGCGCTTGCGCAATGGCCCGAGGAATTTTCACAATCATACGCGGCGCTGGCGCGCCTTTCCGCGCGTGTCCTTGATGCGCATCCCGAAAGGAAACTCAAGCAACTCGATCGCG
Organism: Candidatus Acidiferrales bacterium; assembly: GCA_035933575.1. Taxonomy (GTDB): domain Bacteria; phylum Acidobacteriota; class Terriglobia; order Acidiferrales; family UBA7541; genus DAHUXN01. Next base: position 24,620 of record DASYYR010000073.1, read on the forward strand.
TGCTGCCGAAACGCTGATCCGCCTTGGTTTCGTAGGGGCGACCCTTGGGTCGCCCGCGCGTGCAGAATGCACGCGTTTCATTTTTTGTTCGAGCGTCAAACGGTAGTCATGGCCATTCATCACATATTTTGAAGAGGAGGAAGCTTTGTCGAAATTGCAGATTCCGGTGGAAACCGAAACGCTGGCGAACGGCCTGCGCGTCGTCATTTCGCCCGACCATTCCGCGCCCATCGCCACCGTCGGCGTTTACTATCAAATTGGATTTCGCCTCGAGCCGCGCGGCCGCAGCGGCTTCGCGCATCTCTTCGAGCACATGATGTTTCAAGGCTCGGAACATGCCGGCAAAATGGAACACATCCGGCTGATTAACTCCTCCGGCGGCGTTTTGAACGGCACCACCAATTACGACATCACGAATTATTTTGAAGTGGTGCCGTCGAATGCACTCGAACGCGTTCTGTGGCTCGAAGCGGATCGCATGCGCGCGCTCAAAGTGGACGACGAGAATCTTCGCAATCAGCGTGACGTCGTCAAAGAAGAAGTCCGCGTCAACGTCCTCAACCAGCCGTATGGCGGTTTCCCCTGGCTCGATCTTCCGCCCGTCGCTTATCGCAATTGGCCCAACGCGCATAATTTCTACGGCGATTTCGCCGATCTCGACGCGGCCACGCTCCAGGATGTTCGCACTTTTTTCCACACCTACTACGCTCCGAACAACGCTGTCCTGCTGATGATCGGCGACGTGGAACCGAAAGAAAGTTTTGAATTCGCCCGCAAATATTTCGAGGGTATCCCGCCGCATCCTGCCGTGCCTTCTGCCGATGTCACTGAGCCACGGCAACTCGAGGAGCGGCGCGGCGAAGTCGAGGAAAAATTCGGCCAGCTTCCGGCGCTCGCAATCGGCTACAACATGCCGCAGCGCCACGAACGCGATTGGTACGCTTCCGCGCTTTTGGATCGCGTGCTTCACGGAGGCCGCGCGGGCCGCATTCATCGCACGCTCGTTCTTGAAAAGCAAATCGCCATTGCCGCCGAAGGTGGCATGGGTTTTCCCGACGCGTTCGAATACAACGGGCCAACACTCGGCACGACGACGATTTATCACAAGCCAGAATATTCACCGGAGGTCACCATCGCCGCATTCGATGAAGTGATTGCGGAAGTTCGCGACAAAACGCTCGACGCCGACGAATTGGAACAAATCAAAGTAAAATGCCGCGCGGATTATTTTTCCATGCTTGAATCCGGAGGCGCCGGCGTTCCGCGATTCGGCTTGATGCACGCGCTCGCGTGTTTCACTTTGTTTGACAACGATCCGCAGCGCGTAAATACAGTTCTCGATAATTTTCTTTCCGTGACGCCGGCGGAGATTCAAGCGACGGCGCGAAAATATCTGGTGCCAGCAAATCGCTCGATCGTTTTCCGAAAACCGATCGTGCAAGCCGCGGTGGCCGCTGCGCACCAAGAAGTCCAAGAGGGAGTCCAATAATGACGAGCGCGACTTCGCAAACCGCATTTCCCGTCACCGCTCCAGCCGTCGGACCCGAGCGCCCCGTCGCATGGCCGCGCCGGACTGTTCGCACGCTCGCGAACGGTATGCAAGTTGTGCTCGCCGAGCAGCACACATTTCCGAAAATCGGCGTCGAATTATTCTTTCGTTCCGGCAACGCGCTTGTGTCGCGCAAGTCGCCCGATCTCGCGGAGCTGACTTCGCGCGTAATTCGCACGGGCACGCATTCGCGCACCAGCCGCCAAATCGAAGAAGATCTGCGGCGCATGGGCGCGAGTCTTGGCACAATGGCCGGCGCGGATACGAGCGCCGTCGCCATTTCTGGACTTTCGGAATTCGCCGGCAAGTTGCTCGCAATGGTTGATGATCTTGCGCGCAACGCAGCATTTCCCGCGGACGAATTTGAGCGCGAGCGGCGCCAGCGCCTCGAAGAATTGCGCATCGAACGCACCACGCCGGCTTTTCTTGCCAACGAGCGTTTTTGCCGCGTGCTCTTCGGCGAACATCCCTACGCCGTTGTCGCTCCCACCGAAGCGCAGGTCGAAGCGTACCAGCGTGATTCGCTTGCGGCGTTTTATCGCGAGAATTATGTGCCGTCGAACGCGCTGCTGATTGCTGTTGGCGATTTTTCGAGCGACAGCATGATGGCGCTTGTCGAGAAAACTTTCGGAGCGTGGAAAGCAGGTCCGGCTCCCACTCTCGGCGAAACAGAGTTGCCGCGCCCGCGCGGACGTGCCGTGCATCTGGTGCATTTGCCCGGAACGGTGCAAACCGAAATTCTGCTCGGCAACTTGGCCATCACCCGGCAAAGTCCGGATTGGCGGCGCAGCGTTCTCGCGAATGCGATTTACGGCGGCGCATTCAATTCGCGGCTCGTCGCGAATATTCGCGAGCAGAAGGGTTACACGTACAGCCCGCGCAGCGCGCTGCACGCTCTGCGGCATCACGGATATTTCAGCGTGCACGCCGCGGTGCGCAACGACGTGGTTGCGGCCACGCTCACGGAAATGTTTTACGAACTCGACCGCCTGCGCTCGTTGCCAGTCAGCGAAGGGGAACTCGCCGACGCGATCAATTATTTGAGCGGCGTTTTTTCTCTTGGCATCGCGACGCAAGACGGTTTGCTCGCGCAGCTTTCGACTGTGTATCTGAACGCGTTGCCCGAGGATTACCTGGAAACTTTTCGCGAGAAAGTCCGCGCGCTGCAGGCAAGTGATGTGCTGGAAGCGGCGCGCCGCTATTTCGATTCCGCGAACGCGCAAATCGTCATCGTCGGCGACCGCGCGCAGGTCGAACCGCAAGCTGTACTTTTCGGTGACGTAAAAGTATGGGATACTCAGGGTCACGAGCTCGCTGGCTGACGAATGGCGAGAGCGGAGGAGTTGGAACATGGCTCTGAATTTCCGCAAGAGTTCTGTAACGCCCGGACTGCAAGCATTGATTTACGTTTTTGTGTGCGCGCTGATATTCGCGAGCGCGGCGATGGCGGGGAAGAAGAAGCCGCTGCCGGCGCATCCGATTAATTTGAATACGGCGACGCTGGAGCAGCTCGAGGAATTGCCGGGCATCGGGCCGGTGACGGCGAAGTCGATCATCGATTTTCGCACGAAGAGCGGGCCGTTCAAGCGCACTGAGGATTTGCTGGCCGTTCCGCGAATTTCGAAGAAGCGCTTCCAGAAGATCGCGCCTTACGTGACAGTCGCTCCCGCCAAGCCCGCGAAAAATCCGTAAAGCCGAAAATCGAAAATCGGAACACGAAAAGCGAAACCAAAGCTCAGAGCGCGCCGAAATCGCGGAGCGCAAGGAGAGGGGAGCGGATTCGCACCGCAGACGAATGTGACGAAAAAGCCGTGGCCGAGGGGAATGCAGATTCCTCCTCGCGGCTGTTCGTCGGAATGACAACAAGCAGCAGATTGCTCGCCGACACAAATCGTCGGGACGCACAATGCGCGGTGCGTGGCCTGCCCGCGGCGGCCAGGCTCCTCCCTTCGCAAGGCTCAGGACAGGCGGAATGACAAGTAGCGCGGCGGGATTTTGCGCCGTCCTCAGAAGTACACCCGAATGTTTCATCGTGACTAGAGCGGCTGGTGGGAAGTTTTCTGCTGCGTGAGGCGCAGAGGCACTTGCTCCGCGATTTCCAGGCCGTAGCCTTCGAGCGCGACGATTTTACGGGGATGATTTGTGAGCACGCGAATCCGCCGCAATCCCAAATCAATTAAAATTTGCGAGCCGATGCCGCTTTCGCGCCACACCAGCCGCTGACGATTCAAATCCTGATCGATTTCCGCGCGCGAGTGAAAGAGAATGCGCGGCAGCGCGCCGCTTTCTTCCGCCGCTGAATCGATGCGGAAGCCGCGTCCGGTGTGATGCAAATAAACGAAAACGCCGCGGCCTTCGGCGGCAATCGCTTCGAGCGAGCGGTCAATAATGTCGCGGCAGTCGCAGGTGAGCGAGCCGAAAACATCTCCCGTGAGGCAATGCGAATGGACGCGCACCAGCGGCGGCTCGCCAGTGAGTTCGCCACGCGTGAGTGCGATATGCAGTTCGTTGTCCACTTCGTTGGCGAAAGCGATCATGCGAAATTCGCCGTGACGCGTGGGCAGAACGGTCTCCGCGACGCGCTTGACGTAGCGCTCATGCTGCATGCGGTAGCGAATCAGGTCGGCGATGGTGAGCAGTTTCAAATTGTGCCGGCGGCAGAATTCGGCGAGTTGCGGGACGCGCGCCATGGTGCCGTCATCATTCATGATTTCGCAAATCACGCCGGAGGGCTCGAGGCCGGCGATGCGCGCGAGGTCGACAGAGGCTTCCGTTTGTCCCGCGCGAACGAGGACGCCGCCGCGGCGCGCGCGCAAAGGGAAAATGTGCCCGGGGCGAGCGAGATCTTCAGGACGCGCGTCGGGATTGATTGCCGCGAGGATGGTGGTCGAGCGATCGGCGGCGCTGATGCCGGTGGTGGTGCCGCGTCGCGCGTCAATTGATTCGCAAAATGGCGTGCCGAACGCGGAAGTGTTTCGCTGCGACATGGGCGTCAGATTCAGCGCGTCGCAACGCTCCTCGGTGAGCGCCAGGCAGATGAGGCCGCGGCCTTCCCTGGCCATGAAGTTCACGGCTTCGGGCGAGATTTTTTCGGCGGCCATGGTCAGGTCGCCTTCGTTTTCGCGGTCTTCGTCGTCCACCAGGACGATCATGCGGCCCTGGCGAATCTCTTCGAGCGCTTCCTCGACGGTGGCGAATGGCGATTTCGTTTCGGGCATTTTAGTGAGTGCTTCGCGCGGCCTTGTCCGCAAAAGTGACAAAAAGGCGAAAACGCAAAAGTGTGTTTTTGTACCGATTAGAAATGAGCGCAACCGTTTGTTTTGTGTAAGTTACGGGCAATTCTAATAATTTATTGTACCGATTAGAAATGGACGAAAAAAAAACAGTGAAGCATCCGCCGCGATTTCTTTTGTTGTTCGTCGTCGCCATGGTTTTAGTCTGCGCTCTCTCCACGCTAGCACAAATGCAGGGCGGAAGGGTAGGGCAGGCGGCTGTGGATTCGCCGATCGACATTCAAGTAGAATCAGCCTCGTAATCTTCGGAAAGGCATATTAATCTTTTAGGTGACTATCGAGGTACCTTTCGGATGATAAGCCGAATTCAATTCCTTCGGAGTATAGGTCAGTTCGATTACGTAACGGCAGGCGCGCTAATCCTGAATCAGTACGTGTTGGTTTATGCCGAGAATGGTCGAGGCAAGACTACTCTCACTGCGATTTTGCGGTCGCTGGCAACCGGCGATCCACTTCCTATACGGGAACGACGTAGGTTAGCGGCAGCGAATCCTCCCAAAGCCGTTCTTGATTGCTCAGTCGGACCGACCCCGGCGGTATTCGAGAACGGCGTTTGGAGCCGCACGATTCCGGAGATGGTGATCTTCGACGATCGATTCGTGGACGACAACGTGTACTCAGGTTTGAGCGTTGAGCCGCGCCATCGGCAGAGACTCCACGAGCTGGTTGTCGGAGCTCAAGGCGTAGCTCTGAATCGTCGGCTCCAAGGACTGGTCCAACAGATTGAAGAGCACATTACGGATTTGAGGTTAAAGGCCGCTGCAATACCCCCGGCATTTAGAGGCGTAATTTCGGTGGACGAATTTTGCGATCTTCCCGTTGTGGAAAACATTGACGCCCGGATTCAACTCGTCGAGAGAAGTCTTGCTGCGGCACAACAGCAAGATGCGGTGCGCGATACACCTGGATTTGACGACCTCAATTTACCGGCGTTCGATGCCGCAGGGCTAACGGAAATATTGAGACTCGATTTGCCGGACCTAGATGCGATCGCCGCTGCACATGTTCAAGCGCACTTCCGGGACATAGGCCGCGAAGGAGAGACCTGGGTCGCGGACGGGATGGGTCGGGTAGTGCATGCCGAAAATGGTGGCGATATCTGCCCGTTCTGCAATCAGGACCTAAGGCAGTCTGCAGTCTTCAGTCAATATAGGGGATATTTTAGTGAAGGCTATACCCAACTCAAGCGCCGCATTTCGGATGCCCTGACCGACGTTACCGTGGTTCACAGCAGAGACCTTCCTGGAACTCTTGAGAGGGCTGTGAGAGTGGCGACCGAAAGACGGCAATTCTGGTCTGGGTTTTGCGACTTGCCGCAGATAACTCTCGATACCGAGAGACTGATGCAAGGATGGCAGTCTGCGCGCGACGGAGTGATCGCCGCCCTGCGGGCGAAGCAAGCGGCACCTCTTGAGCGAATGGAAATACCGGGCGAGGTGCTGGCTGCGGTCGAACGTTTCGCGAGAGACAGGAGAGCCGTCGTACTGCTTAGCGAGCAACTTCAAGAAGGTAACGGCGCGATAAGGCGTGTCAAGGAGCAAGCGGCAGTTGGCGACTCTCAGGCACTTCAAGGCGAGCTTGCCAGACTGAGAATTGTCCGGCTGCGCCACTCCGCCGAAGTGTCTGCAGTTTGCGAGGAATACATAGCTGCTAGAGCCGCGAAGAATGCTACCGAGGAACTGCGTAATCGAGCTCAAGGCGAACTTGAACGCTACCGGGCAGTTGAATTTCCGGGCTACCAGGACGCGATAAACTCATACTTGGAGCGCTTCAGCGCAGGCTATCGTATCAACCGCGTGACCGCAGCGGACACCAGGGCGGCCCGACCTGCAACTACGAGGTGTTGATCAACGAGGTTGCGGTGCCGATCTCTGTGGCCCCTGAATTGACGGAGCCTGCTTTCGGAAGCACCCTAAGTTCAGGCGATCGTAACGCGCTCGCGCTGGCATTCTTCTTGGGGTCCATCGATCGAGATCCGGCGCTTGCAGATAAGATCGTAGTGGTAGACGACCCGGTTTCCAGCCTAGACGAGCAGCGTTCTCTTACAACTGTGCAAGAATTGCGAAGCATGGGTGAACGAGTATCGCAAATAATCATTCTTTCGCATGACAAGAACTTTTTGTGTCGAGTGTGGCTCGGAATCGACCGAACACGCTGTAGCCCAATTAGCATCGAGCGCGACGGCAATGGCTCGAATATCGTTGCATGGGATGTTGACAATGACTTGACTACGGTACACGACCGTAACCATGCTCTGCTGCGGTCATACTTAGAGGGCGTCGGCGACCATAATCGCAAGGAGGTTGCGATCACGCTGCGTCCAGTCCTGGAAGCTTTTCTTAGGGTCGCCTATCCTAAGCAGTATCCAGCCACGCCCGGTGCCATGAGTTGCTTTAAGAGGCTTTGCCTACAGAATCGCGGTACGGAAGCCGAAATCCTTGACGCAGCGGATACTCGAGAGCTTGAGAATCTGGTGGAGTATGCAAATCTGTTCCATCACGATACCAATCGGGGATGGCAAGAGGTCGTTATCAACGATGGCGAATTACTGGTTTTTGTAAGACGTGTGCTCGCGTTTACGACACGCGCTGGGTAGCACTTTCACGCCCGCCAACACCACAGCCGCCACACCTAGCCTCGCCGTCCGCATCGTGCTAGCCTTTTTCAGAGCGAAAATTCCGTCACCCGGACGATGATGCGAGCGCCGACACGAGTGAGGTACAACGGCCCGAAAGGCACCTCAACGCCGCCCGCGCCAAAACGAAAAGCAGATCCCTCGCCGCATGGCGGCTCGGGATGACAAATTCGTGGAGAGGCGCGTTCGAGACCATGATGTCAATCCTTCCTTAGTCCCTTCGCAAAGGCTCAGGGTGAACAGGGCAACCGGGTTCCCTTCGTGCCCTCCGTTCCTTCGTCAGGGCAAGCAGGGCAGGCGGGATGACAGAGATAGCATGTCTGAGCTTGATCGCAAATGACATGTACAGTCCCGCAAGCGTAACGTCCTTAGAATGTGTAACTTCAATTTTCTTGATCGGTAATGAGTTTCGTTTGCAAGACGCGAGTTTCCGGAGCATTTTCGCAGGACGACCAAAGCGGCGTCGAGCCCTGCCTAAGGCAGGCGGGCGTCGCACTCCAAAGAACGCCCGGCGGCGCCGGGCGCGGGCGCAGCAAGCAGCGCCCCTACGAAGGAACGAAAAACAGATTCCCTGTCTGCCCGCCACCCGCCCCGGCGGGCAGGCGGCGGGCAAGCGGCAGACAGGCTCGTCGCGTGGCGGCCCCGTTCAAGCCCTTCCTTCCGTCGTCCCTTGGCAAAGGCTCAGGGTAAACAGGGCCAGCCGGCAGGCGGAATGACAAATTCGTTGAGAAGCGCAGGGCGAAGGCGCTGGGCGAAGACGCAGAGCAGAAGAAGGAGCACAGCCTGAGAGGCTGTGCCACTGAATCTCGTCGGCTAGGAGGGGACGCAGGAAAAGCCTCACGTCAGGTTGCGCGGCTGCGGCGCAACCTGGACGTGAGCTACAAGCAATGACGCGCGTAACGCAGGCGCGGTGTTAGTGGCGACGATCGTTACCGCGGCGGTCGTTGCCGCCGGGGCCGTGGGGCTTCTCTTTCTTGGGCGACGGACCCTTCCTATCGTTATGAGGGTTGCCGCCGGGGCGACCTGCGTTGGGGCGTTCGTTTCTGTTCTGGCGCATTTCGTTGTTGCGATTCGGCTGATTGCCGCGATCGTTGGAACGATAAGCACCGCGATTTTCGTTTGCGTTGTTGTTGAAGCGGCCGCCGCGATCGTTTGCGCGCACGACGCCGCGGTCATTGAATGCGCCGGGGCGAGGCGTCGCTGCGATTCCCGGATGGCCGCGATTGAACGACGCGAGCTGCTCGCGGTTGTGGCTGGCTTCGTCGCGGTGCTCGACCTGATCGCGGGTTGCGTCAAAGTGGTGATCATGGTCGGCCATCTCTTCTTCGCGAGTGGGGCGAGCGTCGATTCCGCCGTGGCCGCCGTTGTAGCTGACGCGCGTGACGTTGTTCACGACGACGGTGCGATTGAAGGTGTTGTGAATCACGGTGACGTTTACGTTGTTCACCGAGCGGTTGTAGAAGAACTCACGGCCGCGCCATTCGCCTCCGAAGAAGCCGACGCCGGTGTAACCGAAGCCGTAGTTGATGCCGCCGTAGAAGCCGACATGGGGTCCCCAGTAGCCGCGGTGCCAGACATAAACGCCGTCACCCCAGCCCCAATAGCCGGGAGTCCAGAGCAGGCCCGGTTCGGGGGCGAGAACCCACGTTCCAGGCACCCAGTAGTAGCCGTCGTCGCCATAGGCCCAGTAGCCGGGCGTCCAAATATAACCGGGGCCAGGGCAGAGCGGCTGCGCGTAGACCGGCAGCGCCGGAGGGCCGATTCTGACGGACACGCCGATGCGGACCTGGGCGTGAGAGACGGTTGGTATGGCGAGAAGTACGAACGCAAGCAAGAACAAATGCAAGAAGCGATATTTACGCATCACTTTTCACCTCGACGAGTCATTTGCCTGCAACTAATGAAACACCCCGGGAACACAAAAGTTGCGGCCGCTCAGAATCCGCGGCACTGACGAACTGAGTGGTTCCAGCGTAGCGTGGCGAAGGAGCAAGTTCAAGAATGCGGCGAGCGAACGGTGTTTGGGCAGAACCTGTACGTAAGGTCAGGGGCTTTGCAGTGTGGGAGGAGCGCGAGGAACGAGAGTGAGTAGCGCGAAAGGGCAACGCGTACTTAGAGGGAGAGACTGAAAGGGCGTGCCCAAATAGCTTCGCGGCGATGAGTCATTCTTGTTGGCGAAGAGGCAAACCACGGGAGACGAAGAAGATCGTCACGATGGCGAACAGGAAAATGTTGGCAGCTGCGTCGGTCCATAGGAGACCGTGAGTACCGAATTTGCTAAATCCCATCCCGTCAAGCCGGATCATGTAGAGAAGGGAAACGGTGGCGGTCGCGCTGAGTATGCTGTAGAGCGTGCTAGCATCGCGAGGCTCGGGTCCGACGATTTCCACGATGAGGGCGGTACTTCGAGCCCAGCACAGCCCTTCGGTGATCAAGTAGAAGAGGGTTCCGGCAAGATAGTTGAAAGGGCGATTAGCCCCAAGAAGCATGAAGGTGGCGAGAGCGTTGGTGAGAGCTGCTCCAGCATACGTGATCCGACGGTCCCAATTACCAGGAATAAGAGTGCCGCATAACGCCCCGACGGCAAGGGCCACGCCTCCTGCCAGGCTGTTCATCCAGATAACGCCGGATGCAGCGACGCCGTACTGCGAGGCAATGGCGGGCAAGAGGCTTTGTGCCGCAGCCGAGCCGCCGGGCGCAAGAAGAAGCAGGGTGCTCCACCGGCGCCGAGGCGCGCGTATTACAGCCCAAATTTCTCCTCCAATGAGACGGAGCCGCCCGTGGAACCACGGAGATGGTTCGGGCAGCGGTTCGGGGATAGAAAACGCGGCGAGCGCGGGCAATGCAACTAACGCTGCTGTGACAAATCCAACGAAAACGAGCGGTAGTCGCGCGGAGAGCCACAGCACAATCGCGCCGCCCAACGCCCCGCCACCCAGTTGTCCAGCCGTGAGCCAGGCTGAAGCCTTGGCCTGATCAGGAGTCGAGAGCACCTTCACCAAGAGGCCGCCGCATGCAGCCGCGACAAGGGAATCTGCCACACCGCCAGCGAGGATGAGAGTGGTCATCAGACTCAAATGCGAAGCACCGATCAACGGGAAGTAGATGCAAACAGAGAAAGCAGTTGCAAGGATAGCGATAGCAAGCCACGTT
>DASYYR010000053.1:0-3976 GCA_035933575.1 Candidatus Acidiferrales bacterium
TTCAACATGACAAGAAGCCCCGTGCCCTTAGGGAGCATATCGTCCAATAAAGGCAGAATGTCAACGTCTGAACAACCTTTAAACGGCTTGTTTTCGATTTGATTTGAACCCACAACTAGGGGAGTCATCTATATAATTCCCCGAAAACAACGAGAAATCCACAGGCCAATATTATGTGGGAAATGGGCTTACGTCAGACGGTTGTCGCCGCGTCGAATCAGCCAGCCACGGGCCACAACGTTAAGGCGCGGCCACGCGCTCCGCTTTCCCACGTAGGTCGGCAACACAGGTGTCTTCTATCGCCATAACCTCGTGCAGAGATTGTATCTGCTGCATTACTGCCTCTGGCGCTGCTTGCGCCATTGGTTCCAAGAGGTAGTCGCAGACGACGTGGAGGGCTAATCCCCATTCATGCTCTCGGACAAATTCGTCAAAGACCTGATGGGTGTCCAGACCCTGTCCATCAAACAACACGTCCCTGAGGCTTGTGAGTTTCTGTTCCATCTCTTCTTGCGAAGTACGTTGATTCTCCATCAACGCGGCTACTTAATGAAAAGACCTTCGCGGAGCTGGTCGCGGCCGACGAAAGTTTTCGCGGAGCGGAAACGGCTGAATAGATTCAGAATTTCCCGGTTCTGGAAGATTCGCATGTGCGCGCCGGCGGGACCGATGGGCACGATCTCGATGGTTTGATTATCGACGATGCGATAGCGATATGTGCGCTCGGGCGTCTTGCTGTGAAAAAGCGCGAGAACCGCGCCTCCCGGATGAACGATTTCGTAAAGGCGGTTGGCGACCTGCGAAAGCAATCCCGCGTCGAGCCGGTCAAAAATATCCCAGACGAGCACCGCGTTGAATTCGTCATCCGGATATTGCAGCGAGTTCTCCAGGAAATGCTGCGCAATTTCCTCGGGAGAAAGCGGCTCATTGAAATCGCTGGGCGGCGCGTTGCGCTGCTTTTCTTCCACAGCGCTGCGGAATTCCTTCCATGAGCGGAGCATGTCGTCGGTGGTGACACGAAAACCGCGCTCGATGAAAAAATTCAGCGTCGCCTGCGAGACCTGGCCGAGATCGAGAAGGCGGCCGTTTTCAACGTCGCTGATGAGCCACAGGAAATCCTTGAGGCCATTCGAAAGCCGGAAATTTTCCGTTTTGTGACTGGACTTCGTTACGGACGTCGGAGGCGCAACCGCAGGCGCAGTCCCGCGAATCTTGGACGCCACCGGCGCCGCCACGGCCCCCGAACGCGACTTCCCCCCCATCCAATTCATTTTTTAGCGCTCGCCTCGACGGGCACGGAAGTAGGTGTCGAGTCAGTTGAAGAAGGTGAAGAAGGCGTCGCCGGCGGCGTGATGGCAGGCGCGGTGCGCTTGATTTGGCGTTCGCGCGCGTCTGCGGCCGGCCCCATTTCGACCCGTCCTTTGAATTGCGCGCCATCTTCTATGGCAATGCGCGGCGACTCCAGATCGCCCTTCACATGGCACGAGTTTCCCAAAGTGATGCGCTCGCGTCCGCGAAGATTGCCCTGGACGTTCCCGCGAATGTAGATTTCGCGCGCCTCGATATCTGCTTTCACGTGGCCGCTCGGGCCGATGGTCAGCCGTGAGTCGCCGAGCCGCACGCTGCCTTCCACATCTCCGTCGATAAAAAGGTCGGCCTTGCCTGTCAGTTCGCCGCGAATACGAATCCCCTGCGTCAACATCGCCGCTTCCGGCGATGGCACGGGAGCAGGCGGCGCGGCGGGCGCGGGCTTCGATGGAGATAGCGACGCTCCCGCGGACTTTTCCGCAGGCGGGACGTAGGATGGCGGCGCAAATGCCGACGGCGCTCCGGGCGTCACGGATGAGGACGGTTTTCCTTCAGACTGTTTCCGCCACATGGAAACCTCCAGTACGGTGAGATCTCAAGAAAGCCTGCGAATTAGGGTACAGGCGATCTTTGCGGTTCAGGCACTATAGTACAGAGCCATGCCTGTGTAAACCAATGGAGAGAAACAAAAGCGTTCACTTAACGACAACGGGTAGACTGGGCGTGAACAGCAACGCTCCCGGCGGACTTGCCTTCTGGTGATGCACTTCCCACGCTGACACCACCATTCCCACGGACTCGTGAAAGAAAATTTTCAGGCCGCCACGAGTGCGCCACCATGAATCAGGATCGTAATTGACGTCAGGCGCGGACTCGACCAGCACTTTGATATCCGCCGGGAAGATATGCCTGCACAGGTAGCGCGTGCGGCGCGTGTGAAAATTCGATGTAACAATCATCACGCGCTTCCAGCCGTGCTGCCGGACAAAACCGCGGATGTCCGTCAACTCGATCAGCGTATCCACAGCATCGTGCGGATAAGGAATAATGGCCTTTTCCGGAACGCCGCGCGCTTCCAGGTCCTTCTGCATCAACTCCGCAATGCTCGCGTAGGGGCGCAGTCGGCGGCCGCTCGCGACGATCTTCGGCGCCCATCCTGCATGGTAGAGCTCGGCGGCGCGCGAGGCGCGATCGGCTGTGAAATCGTCGTCGCTCAGAATTACGATCACGTCGGAAGCAGCCGGAGGCTGGGGCGTAATCCAGAAGTTGCCGGCAACCCGCAGCAACGGGACGCGTACTAGATAGATCAAAAAGCAAAAAAGCACCACGATGACGAGGACGAGAAGCTTCGCGATAATTCCCCCGCGTTGGGCTGGATCATGCGCGCGCAACGTCATCGGCCGGGATCGACCTGGCGGAGCAATTCGGCGGCTTGCTCGGGCAACAAAGCGTTGAAATATACTTCCTTGATGACGTAGGACTTTTCGCCGGTCGGCACCACGGGGAGAATCTCGATGTGCCAGTGATAATCTTCCGCGATGCTTTTCCAGTAGTCGCTCAACTCGCCCTTGGTTTGCAACGAATTTGGCGCGGTGTGGACGACCAAGTGATATCCGTGCGCGACCGAACGCAAGCGCCGGATCACGCGGGCCAGCAGTTCGCCGAGTGCGCGAAAATCCTCGGCGCCGGGGGCCTCGAACAGATGTGAGTGCCGGCGCGGCATGATCCATGTTTCAAACGGCACGCGCGAAGCATACGGACAGAACGCCAGGTAATCGCCCTGCGAATCGACCACGCGTTTCTTTTGTTTTTCTTCCTGGCGGAGAATATCGCAAAAAACGCAGCGGTCGCGCTCGTGAAACCAGTCGCGGGCCGCGCGCAATTCGTACAGCACGCGCCGCGGAACGAATGTGGTTGCGGCAATCTGCGAGTGCGAGTGCGTCCATTCCTCGCCGGAATTCGCGCCGCGATTCTTGAAAACCGTAACGTATTTAAACCGCGGATCGCCCTTCAAGTCGGCGATGCGCCGCGCGTAGGCCTCGAGCATCAGCGCGACATTTTCGGTGGGCTCGTCGGACATCCAGTGTCCGTGGTTCCGAGTATCCACCAGGATCTCGTGCGCGCCGACGCCGCTCATGCGGTCGTAAATTCCCTCCGCGGAGCGGCCTGGCTCGCCTTCGATGTGGTATAGCGGACGGAAGTGGGGCAGAACGCGCACCTGCCACGGACCCTGCGCCGGCAATTGAAGGATGGTGCGTGTGTCGCCTTCATTGCCGGGGCACAGCGGACATGGATCCGCCGGCAATTCCGCATACCCCGAATGTCCGACCACCACCCAGCTCCGTGTGATCGGGTCTTTGCGCAGTTCCATGGTTTCGCTTCGTTATAAGAAGCCGAAGTTTTATACCGCAGCGCGAAGGCGGGAGCAAGCAGCGTTGGCGAGCGCGTTTCCTGCGAAAATTCAGCGGATGGATTTTGCCGACGCGGTGGTGGCGGGGGGAGGGGCCTTTTGTTTGTGAAGCAGTCGGATGATTGCGGCGGATGCCATGTAGCGCACCGAATCGACCGGCTTGATGAGTGGCGTGCCTTTTGCATCCATCAGCGGGGCCAGCCTTTTGATCAGCGCCGGATCGTCAAAGCCACCAAGCGCCCGTGCAGCCGCCGCGCG
>DASYYR010000057.1:0-4990 GCA_035933575.1 Candidatus Acidiferrales bacterium
AACAATGCCCACTGTCATCGTCCCCGCCCAACTGGCCGCCGTCTCCATAGTTACGTCAGCGCACGGGCGATATCCTGAAATTCGCGGACCGTCTTCCAGAACAATCCGGCCCGACGATGAAATACGAAGATGATGTGAACCGGGGCAGACATAAAGAGTGCTTTGACGCAAAGGTTCGTTTGCCTCTGCTTCCTTTACTTTGATTTCAGTCACATCGGCGAGCTGTACGGCATATTGGCTGGTAAAATTGGGCGGCATGTGCTGCACGAGGACGACGGCCGCTGGAAAATCCGCCGGGAACGCGGCTGCGAGGCGCATAACAGTCGCTGGACCTCCTGTCGACGCCGCAATAACTACGACTGGGAAACGGCCGCCGCTGTTGCCGTCAGAGCCCTCGGTTGAAGCTTCGACGCGTCCGGGGGAGTGATGCGCGCCATCAACGTGAGGCTTAGGGCGCGCAGCGGTCCGTATAACCCGAACCTTCGCGGCCATTCTTAATTTGCGATTGAGATCGTCGGCCACCGACTTCATGTCGAGGTCAATCCCACTCGAAGGTTTGGAAACAAAATCGATCGCGCCAAGCTCCAAGGCGATAAGTGTACTCGCCGCTCCTTCGCGCGATTCCGAACTGACCACGACGATGGGTCGAGGATTTTGAGACATAATGTGTTCGGTCGCCTGTAATCCATCCATATGTGGCATATTAAGATCCATCGTGATGACGTCGGGCTTCAGCGATTCCGCCATGGATATTGCTTCGCGTCCGTCCTTAGCGTTGCCGACAACTTCCATCTCCGGATCGGCAGCAATAATTCCATGAAGTACTTTGCGCATGAACGCGGAATCGTCCACGATCAGCACACGAAGTTTTTTTCGGGTTGCGTTCATACGCTGACCACCGGAACCGGCCGGCGCGTTCCGTTTTTATCCGAGCCGAGAATTTTCTCTACTGCTGCGAGCAATTGTTCTTCTTGAACTGGCTTGGTCAAGAAGTCCACGGCTCCTTCTTTTAGTGCGCGACCACGGTGCTTCGCCCCAGCTCGCGACGTGACCACCATGACCGGGATACGGCGGGTTTCCGGATTCTGACGAAGGTGGCTCATCAATTCATAGCCGTTCATGCGCGGCATTTCCAAATCGGTGACAATCAGATGCGCGCCAGACTGCACGGCAATCTCCGCTGCCTCAAGGCCGTCGGACGCCAGGCGGACACAGTAACCTGCTTTCTCAAGCATGCGCGCGACGAACTTGCGGACGCTAATCGAGTCGTCCGCCACAATCACAACACGTTCTTCCTGAACTTCGTCAATCGCTTCCGCCGGGATGCTCCCCGAAGCTACGGCAGCGGCTCCCGGACCAAACACGCGTGCGGCCGCCGCCGTGGCTGTCACAGTGGCGTGTTCGCTAAGTTCTTGCGCGGCCAAACGATGCAGATCCAACAGTAAGATTAGACTGCCGTCTGGAGCGATGCTCGCTCCGGGAAATAGCTTCACATTGCGCAAAAACTCGCCAAGGCTCTTGATGACCACTTCGTCTTTGCGCAGAACCTCTTCGACCACGATGCCCACACGACGCCCCGACACATTGACAATCACCATGCGGAAATAACCACTAGCAGTTTCGAGGAGCGGCAAGGCCAGGCGCACGTCGAGACGAACTACATCGATGATTTCATCGCGCACCTTGACGAGCAGTTTCCCACCAACCTCTTCTATTTCTGCGGGTCGCACACGGCGGATTTCCTCGACAAATGCGAGAGGAAGTGCAAAGACCGACGTGCCGCAACGAACGAAAAGCGCCTGCGAAATAATGAGGGTCAGCGGAACCTTCAACGTAAAACACGCTCCTAGATGGAGCTCGCTGCGAACTTCTACTTCTCCGTTAAGCGCGGCGACACTGGATTTCACCACGTCCAAGCCTACGCCGCGCCCCGCAAGTTCTGTTTTTTCGCTTACGGTGGAAAACCCCGGCGTAAAAAGAAGATTGCGCAAGTCGCGCTCGCTCAGTTGGCGAGCCTGGTCGGGAGTTGTGAAGCCGCCTTCAAGCGCGCGGGCACGAATTCTCTCGAGGTCGATCCCTCTGCCATCGTCTTCCACTTCGATGAAAATGTGATTGCCGCGATGATATGCGCGGACAATGATTCGTCCCTGAGGATTCTTCCCGCGCTCCTGCCGCTCGGGAATCTCCTCAATTCCGTGCGCAACAGCGTTACGGACGATATGAATCAACGGATCAGAAATCTGCTGGATAATATTGTTATCCAATTCCGTCTCGGCGCCCTCCAGAACCAAGTCGACTTCTTTACCGGTGGCTTTCGCGGCATCACGAACCGTCCGTGAAAGACGCGTGTAGAGATTACCGATGGGCACCATGCGCGCTTGCGTGATCTGATCTTGCAAGCGATGCGCGAGTTTCGTGAATTCGTCAATATCGGCGTCAACGCGGCCCATAAATCCGCCGAGTTGTCCCAGGACTTCATTGACGTCCGCGGAAATTTCGGTCAGCGAGCGCGAGAGAATACTGAAATCGTCGTAGCGATCCATTTCCAGTTCAGTGAAATCGCCGAACGAATCGCGGCGGTTGCCGCCGGTTCCAGACACTATCGTCGCGAGACGACTCGTGCCAGTGTTCATCACACTTCCGGACAGGGACCCTACCCAATTGAACTCATACTTGTCCTGGAAGCCGGCGATTTTCTCCGCCAGACGGCCCTTCGAGAAGTTTAGGATTTCAACGAGCTTCTCGAGTTCTGCCAGACGCCCGATCATGCGCGTCCTGTTGATGACCAGTTCGCCCACCGCATTCATCATTTTGTCCAAGCGCTCAAGAGAGATTCGGACAGAATGAACGGGCGAAGTGCTGGGCGCGGCTTTTTTGTGGTCTGGCTCTGCGACTGGGGATTGAGTTACGTTCTGTCGCGCATCGCCAACAGCCGACATGCCATCAACACTAGCGGTCAAAACAGATTCTGCGGGTGTTTCCGGAACACAATCCGCGAGCCGCGCGAGAAATGAGTCCACCGCGGCCAGGGCGTGCATATCATCCGGCCACTCGTTGTGCAGGAATTTCTTCAAAATATCGACCGATTCCAAACAGAGGTCAGTGAGTTCAGTACTGGTGGCAATTGAGCTGTCGCGCATGCGGCCGATGAGATCCTCAACGCGATGAGCGATTGTTGACAGGCGGTGCAGTCCAACTTGCGCGGCTGAGCCTTTGATGGTGTGAATTGATCGAAAGAGCCGGTTGATGTCGTCCGGATTGGAATTCGTTTCGAGAGCGAGCAAGCATTCCGTTATCGTCTGCAGATGCTCTTCGGCTTCAGGAATAAAAAATTGTAGAACTTCTTCGGCTACTTGGCCGTCCGCGGGCAACAGGTCGTACTGGGAAGTGATTTCCGAGGAAATTACGCCTCCCGCTTCGTGAGGTTCAGGGGCGGACTCGGAGCGGTCAGGCAAGCTAGGAGGGGACGCCACCGGCGAAGCATTGGGAAACGCGAACGCGTAACGTTGCTTAAAAGCCTGAATGTCGGCCGCAACTTCCGCGCCGCAGTCGCTGATTTCGAGCAAATCGAATTCAAGTACGGAAATCGCGTCCGACAGAAATTCCGTCAACGGTGCAATTGTATCGGAGTTCAGTGGCGCGTTCCGTGTGTATTGAAAAACGTGCGCGAGTTTCCCAGCAATTTCCGAAAATAGGGGAAAACCGTACGTTGCCGAATTGCCGCAAAGCGTGTGCGCAGCAATATACAGGCGTTCCAAATCCTCCGGATTCGGCTGCGATTCCTGCAGGATGCTGGAATACTCCCGCAAAAATTGCAGGTGTTCAGAAGCCTCCTGAAGGAACACTTCGATGGCGCTCTTTCCGGCTTCACTCACAGCGCACCTTCCAGAAGTGGAGCGCCGCGGTAAATCATTTCGCCGGCAGGTTTACGGTAGAGAATGCAATCACCGCAGACAACAGAATCGAACTTCACAGGAACATTTGAAATAGATTCGGAATGCCCCAAGAAGAGATAACCGCCAGGCTCCAAATACTCATAAAAATGTTGGATCAGAGAATTCCGTCGGGCTTCCGAGAAATAGATCATGACGTTCATGCAAAAAATGCAGTCCAGACGGCCAAGATACACGGCTTGCGCAAGATTCATTGGCGCAAATGACACCATCCGGCGGACGCGTGGCTTAACCAGAAAATCGTTTCCGGATGGCGAAAAATAGCTTTCCAATTGGCGAGGAGACAATTGTTCCAAACAGCGGCTGGAATAAAGACCTCGCTCTGCATGACTCAGAGCGCGTTTGCTAATATCCGTGGCAAGGATTTCGATGTTCCAGGCCTCCGCAAACATAAGCGCATCCGCGACAGTAATGGCGATGGAATATGGTTCCTCACCCGTGGCACAACCCGCGCTCCAGATGCGCAGAGTGCGCGGAGTCTCCCAAAACTTCTTCATATGCAATTCCGGGAGCACCTTCTTTTCGAGGGCCTCGTACACAGCCGGATAGCGGAAAAACGAGGTTTCCTGGGTGAGCAAACGCTCGACGAGTGCGTCATATTCGACAGTCGAAGCGTGGAGCTTCCTCAACAGGTCAGTGCCGCCAGCGAGATGCTTCGCACCTACGTGTTCGCGTATGCGCGTCGAAAAGAAGCGTTCTCGCGAGGCGTCGAACAAGATTCCTGAGCGACGCTCAATAAGCGTGCGAATCTCGTCGAGCTCGTACTCGGTAATCGCGGTGGTTGCTTTTTCTTTCATTTTGCCCTGCGCCAGCGAGCCGCTCCGTTCCTTATTTCAACCGTTAGCGCCGTGAGCCTGCTGGAACTGGTTCGGGCCGCGATTCTTCCACACTCTCCGAACCGTTCTTCGACGAATGGCGAAACTGCGCGAGCGCTTCGTTCAATTGGTCGGAGAGCTTAACCATGTTACCCACCGTTGCGACTGTTTGTCGGGCGCCCTGCGACGTCTGGCGGGTGATGCCAGAAATGATTTGCATCG
>DASYYR010000061.1:0-10959 GCA_035933575.1 Candidatus Acidiferrales bacterium
AGCGATTCCGTATTTCAGGCGCATCAATTCGGCGAGCATTTCGGCGCGCGGAATCACCGGGATTTTCAGCTTGCGCGCTTCGACGATTTCCGGATTATCAGGACGAATCGCCGAAGACACGACGACGACTTGGGCTCCGCGCACATGCTCGGCTTCGTGGCCGTTGAAGACTTTGCATCCAAGGCTGATCAGGCGCTCGGTGACCGCCGAAGCCTTCACGTCGGAGCCGGAAACTGCGTAGCCGAGCGCGAGCAGAACTTCAGCAATGCCGCTCATGCCGCTGCCGCCGATGCCGACCAAATGAATGCGCTGAAAATTCCCAAATGGAATTGTCATGCGCGAGCAACCTCCTCGATCATGTCCACGATATCCACGACGGCACGCGGACGCGCCAGCGCGCGAGCGCGCTGCTCCATATCCTGGATTCCACCGGGTTCCTGGATTCTCCCGGGCTGGAGGAGGGAGAAAATTTCATTTGCCAACCGCTGTGGCGTCAGTTCGTCCTGCGGAATCACGCGAGCGACCCCCGCTTGTTGGAGGGCCTGTGCGTTGCGGAGTTGGTGACTGTCTGTAGCGGCGCCGAAAGGGATGAAGATGGCGGCACGCCCCGCGGCGGCGATTTCAGCCACCGTGATGGCGCCTGACCGGCAAACGATCAGGTCGGCCTGCGCGAACCTGTCCGCCATGTTCCCGATAAAAGGACTGACCTCCGCGTTGAAGTGGAAGCGCGCATACGCGTCTCGCACCGCATTATAGTCGCGTTCGCCAGTCTGATGCACGACGAAAAGCTGATTTTTTTTCGCAGCGAGAACGTCGAGCGCCCCAATCATGGCGCGATTGATAGGCTGGGCGCCGCGGCTGCCTCCGGTGATGAGCAAATTGAATGGAGGATTATGGTCGCGGCGGGGCGCGTTGAAAAATTCCGCGCGCACTGGATTGCCTGTGACTTTCGCTTTTGCGCCAAAGCGCCGCGCCGTTTCTTCAAAGCCCGTGGCGATCCGCTTGGCAAGCCGCGCGAGGACGCGATTCGTAAATCCTGGTTCGAGGTTGGGCTCGAAGAGCACCGTGGGAACGCCGCTCGATGCCGCGAGGAACATCATTGGGCCAGAGGCGTACCCTCCAACGCCAAGTGCCACCGCGAATCTGTTGCGGCGCAAAAGCGCCCCAGAATCCCAAAAGCCCGCTCCGAGGAGAGCGGCGTTACGCACAAATGTGATTCCGCGCATGCCTTTCAGGCCCGCAACGCGAATCGTTTCGAGCGGCAGACCTGCTTCGGGAACCAATTTGGCTTCCATTCCTTTTTCCGTGCCTACGATCACGACTTCCCTCTTTGCAAATTTCCCGGGCGCCATTTCCCCGCGCCGCAACCATTCACGCGCGACGGCAATCGCGGGAAAAACGTGCCCGCCCGTTCCGCCGCCGGCGATCAGCAGCTTGGCCGATGGCGATTTGCGCTCGCTCACAGTGCTTCGGCATGCTGGCTGATGTTCAGGAGCACGCCAGTGGCCAGCAGCATAATCAGCAAGCTCGAACCGCCGTAACTGATAAAAGGCAGCGGGATTCCCTTCGTCGGCATCAACCCAAGCACCACGCTTAAATTCACAAGCGCCTGGCCGACGACGAGCGTGGTGATTCCGAGTGCCAGCAAGCGGCCGAACGCGTCCGGCGCGCGAAACGCCGCGCGGAATCCGCGCCACGCGTAAATCCCAAACAAAATTACAACCGCGATTCCCCCGATGTAGCCAAGCTCCTCGCACAAAACGGCGTAGATGAAATCCGTGTGCGCTTCGGGGAGATAAAAAAGTTTTTGTTTGCTCTCCATCAAACCGACGCCTGTCAGACCGCCGGAGCCAACCGCGATCAGTGACTGCATCAGCTGAAAACCGCGGCCTTGCGGGTCCGCACCCGGAGAAAAAAACGCGAGCATGCGCTCGTAACGGTAATGCGCATGAACGATGAGCAGGTAAACGGCGGGCAGCGCTCCCAGAGCCGCGCCTGCAACGTATTTCATGGACATGCCCGCCTGATACAGCATCACTAGAGCAATCAGGAAAATCATGCACGACGTGCCCATGTCCGGCTCGCGAAGAATCAACGCGAGAATAAAAATCACCGGCCCGAGCGCGGGCAGCAAAGTATGGTTCCAATTGTTTACGCCGAAGCCGCCGGGGCGCAGGCGCAATTCCAAAAACCACGCGAGATAGAGAATCACAACGAGCTTCGCGAATTCCGAGGGCTGCAGACTGAGCGGACCGAGATGAATCCAGCGATGCGTCGCATGCGAGCGATCCAAAAACAGAACGCCGATGAGCATCAGCAGAACCACTGCAACGCTGGAGTAAATGACGCGAGGCTCGCGGAGCTTGCGATAATCAAAGTTCATTAGACGGATCATTCCAAACAGGCCCACGGCGAGCCAGATAATCTGGCGCTCAAGAAACACGTAGCCATTGCCGTACAACTCCTTGGCGGTGACGGCCGAGGCGCTGAAAACCATCACCACGCCGATGAAGCAGAGCGCTAGCGTGACAACGAATAATTTTCTGTCTGGCTGTAAACTTCGCGGCATGCGTTATGCCTTCCTCGTTGAATTTTCCGCAGTGTGTTGCGCGGCGAGGCGCGCGACGATTTCCTTGAACGCTCGGCCGCGCTGCTCAAAATTTTCGAACTGATCAAAACTTGCGCACGCCGGCGCGAGCAGCACTGTGTCCCCGGGTACGGCTTGCTCGAAAGCCAAAGCGACGGCGCGGTCCAAGGTGCCCGCATATTCCATCGCGACCGCGCCTCCGAGCTCGTCGCGAATTTTGCCCGCTGCCGCGCCAATGAGGAGCACGCGCTTGGCCTTTTCGCGCAACGGCTCTCGGAGCGGCGCGTAAGGGCTGCCTTTGTCTTTGCCGCCGAGAATTACGAAGAGCGAGCCGGGAAAAGCTTCGATCGCCTTCAGCGTCGCGTCCACATTTGTGGCTTTTGAATCGTTGTAAAACGCGACGCCATTTATCTCCGCGACGTATTCGAGGCGATGTTCGACTCCGGGAAATGTGTGAACCGCCGCGGCAATCGCGCCGACGGGCGCGCCGGCGAGAATCGCAGCCGTGGAAGCCGCGAGAACATTTTCAAGATTGTGCTCGCCACGCAGAGGAATGTCGCTACGGCGCATCAGCACGTCCTCGCTGCCCTCACGGCGAAAAAGGATTTGATCGCCGCGCACGAACGTCCCTGCCGCCAGGCGCTTCTGACGGCTGAACCAGAAAACCTGGCCATGCGCGGGGCCGCGCCGGGCGACTTCAGGATCGTCGGCGTTCAACACGGCTGCGTCGCGGTCGAGCATGTTTTCAAACAGACGCTGCTTCGCGCGCGCGTATTCCTCGAAGGAGCCGTGACGATCGATATGATCGGGCGTCAGATTCAGGAGCACGCCGACGTCCGGACGAAAAGCTTCAATCGTTTCGAGCTGGAAGCTGCTGACTTCGGCCACCGTGACGGTGGAATCGCTGGAAGCTTCCACTTTTGCCAGCAGGGGCGTTCCGATATTTCCGCCGATGAGCACTGGGATTTTCGCCGATTGCAAAATGTGGCCGACCAGCGCCGTGGTTGTTGTTTTTCCATTCGAGCCGGTGATGGCGACGAGCTTACCGCGCAGCAATCGCCACGCAAGTTCGATTTCGCTCCACACGGGAATGCCGCGATTCCGCGCGAGCTGCAACGGCGGCAATTTCGCGGGCACGCCCGGGCTGACAATAATCAAATCCTGATTGACGAATGTTTCCGGATTGTGCGCGCCCAGTTCGAGTGTGACGCCGGCGGCGCGCAGCTTCGCAGCGACTTCGGGCAGCGCGGATTCCGGTTTTTCATCCGTGGCGGTGACGCGCGCGCCGTAGGCTGCGCACAGCAGAGAAACAACAATGCCCGTGCGCGCCAGTCCCACGACCAGCAGCCGCTTGCCTTCGAGATCCACGCCCAATCGCACGTCGTTACCTCAGTTTCAAAGTCGTCAACGAAAATAGCGCGAATACCAGCGCCGCAATCCAAAAGCGCACAATGATTTTCGATTCACTCCAGCCCATCAACTCGAAATGATGGTGCAGCGGGGCCATGCGGAAGACGCGCTTGCCGCGCAGCTTGAAGGAAACGACTTGAATGATCACGGACGCCGCTTCGATCACAAATATTCCGCCGATGAAAAGCAACAGAATCTCCTGCTTGATGATTACAGCGGTGACTCCAATCACGCCACCCAGCGCGAGCGAGCCTACGTCGCCCATGAAGAGCTCCGCCGGGTGCGCGTTGTACCAAAGAAAGCCGAGCGACGCGCCCACCAGCGAACCGCAGAATATTGTCAGCTCGCCCACTTGAGGAATTCTTTGGATGTCCAGATACTCGGCGAATTTCGCGTGACTGCTGACATACGTGAGCACCGTGAGCGCTCCCGCGGCGACAACGACGCAACCAATGGCGAGGCCATCCAAGCCGTCCGTAAGATTCACCGCGTTCGATGAGCCGACGATCACGAAGATCAAAAAAACGACGAACGGCACAAACGCCAAGGGCCAAAAGTACGGCTTCAACAGGAGCGATTGCGAAACAAGATTCGGGTGCAGCTCCTTTATGAAAGGCACGCTGAGTTCCGTGGAATATGCGCCACGCTGCTGCAACGCGAGCAGCACCGCGCCCACGCCGATGCAAGTGAGCACCTGGTAGAAAAACTTTGTTTTTGCGCTCAAGCCCATGCTGCGTTTGCGCACCACTTTGTTGTAGTCATCCGCAAATCCAATCGCGGCGAATGCCACGGTCGCGCCCATTGCGAGCAGCGCGTACGGGCTGTGCAGGTCCGCCCACAGCAATGTGGGCACTACAATGGCCATGACAATCAGCACACCGCCCATGGTAGGCGTGCCAGCCTTGGCCTGATGGCGCTCGGGGCCTTCGGCGCGAATGAACTGCCCGATCTGCATCTCGCGAAGGCGCCGAATCGTCCACGGACCGAACACCAGCGTCAAAAAAAGCGCCGTCAAACTGGCGAGCGCGGTGCGCACCGTGATGTAGCGAAACACATTCAGCGGACTGAAGTGCGGGCGCAGCACGGTGACGAAAAGGTAGTAGAGCATTTCAGCCGCGCCTCTCGTGAGCCGTCGATGCCGCTTCCGTGTCAACGCTTTCAATCAAAGGGAATTTTGCACGCAGCGCTTCGGCAATCGCTTCCATGTGCACTCCGCGCGAGCCTTTCACAAGCAGCAAGTCGCCTGGCGCGACAAACTCCGCCAGGAATTTCGCGGCTTCGTCCGACGATACGAAAAATCCCGTTTGTTCGGCCGCGTGTCCCGCGTCAATTGCGCCGCGCACGAATTCTTTGGCGTCCCCCGCGACGCCGAAAATCCACGCAATTGATTTTTTGTCCGCCGCGTATTTTCCTCCGGCTCGATGAAGCTCCGCCGACGATGGTCCAATCTCGCGCCACTCTCCCGCGACAAGGATGCGGCGGCGATAGCCGGGAACGGAGCAAAGAAGATCGATCATGCGTTCAAGAGCCACGGGATTCGAGTTGTAGCAGTCGTTGATCACCGAAAATCCAGCGGCGAATTTCAGGAACTCGCCGCGCATGGACGCGGGACGCAGCGCCGGAAAAACTTCCTTCGCGTCGCCAAGTCCAATGCCCCATTCGCTCGCAGCGGCAAGAGCCGCAAGCGCATTTATGACGTTATGCCGACCGGCGAGTGGCAGGCGCAAACGCCCAAGCTCATTCGGGCCTTCGAAGTCGAATGCGGAACCTTCCATGCCGCGGTCTTCGATATGTTCCGCGCGAAATTCTGCGTTTTCCGACAGGCCAAAATAAATCGCGCGGCCGCGAAAGCCGTCGGCAAAGCGCGAAACGCGCGCATCGTCCGCATTAAGCACCGCAACGGATTCAGAACCGCCGAGGCCTTCGATCAATTCACGTTTCGCCAACGCAATTTCATCCACGGAGGAAAAAAATTCCAAATGCACGGGCGCGACGTTGGTCACCACGCCCACATCGGGCTTGGCAATTTCCGCCAAGCGCGCGAGTTCGCCACGATGCGACATTCCGAGCTCGACGACAGCGGCGTCGTGCTCGTCATCGAGGCGGAAAAGCGTGAGCGGCAGACCATACTCGTTGTTCAGATTGCCCTCGGATTTCAAAACACGGAACCGCGCGGCGAGTAATGCCGCAAGAATTTCCTTGGTTGTTGTTTTGCCCGCAGAGCCAGTGACCGCGGCGACTCGGCGGCCCGGCTTCGCGTTGCGCCACGCGTCGCAATAGCTTCGCGCCAATTTTTGCAGGGCGCGCAGCGTATCTTCGACGGCCAGGAGCCGGCCCTGAATTTCGCCGGGATATTCGGACACGCGGCTGCGGTCGACAACAGCGGCCCCTGCTCCTTGAGCGAGCGCCGCAGCCACGAAAATGTGTCCATCGTGACGCGGTCCGCGTATCGCGACGAATAGTTCTCCAGGCCTAACGGTGCGGGAATCAATCGACACGCCGGCCAGCCGGGCCACAGAATTCGCCCCAGGCGCCGCTGCGACACCCAGAGCGCCGGCCACGTCTGCCACCGTCCACCGCATTGTCTCTCCAGCGAGCTGGGCGTCACGCTTCCGTGCCGCTATCAATTACGTCTCAAATCTGAACTCGCTACTCACAAGTGCAACTCTGGTGCCAATTCGTTTCTTGACGCGCCCCGCGCGGACTAGTTCTTCGTGCTTCCGTAGCCGCGGTTGCGAAGCATTTGCCGCGCGACCTGCCGGTCGTCGAAATCGATCGTTCCTTCTTTCAAAACTTGATACGTCTCGTGGCCTTTGCCCGTGAGCAGCACGATGTCTCCCGGCCGCGCTTCATCGAGAGCGATTTGGATGGCTTTGCCGCGGTCCGCTTCGACGCGATATTTTTTGCCTGTTTTCTGCAAGCCGACGAGCACGTCGTTGATAATTCGCAGCGGGTCTTCGCTGCGCGGGTTGTCGCTGGTGAGCACAACCATGTCGCTCAAATCCCCCGCCGCTTCGCCCATCAGCGGACGCTTGGTGCGGTCGCGGTCGCCGCCCGCTCCGAACACGGTGATGATGCGATTTTCGGGGCAGAGTTCGCGCGCGGTCAAAATCAAATTGCGCAGCGCGTCGTCCGTGTGCGCGTAGTCGACAATCACCAAAAACGGCTGGCCCTCCGCGATGCGCTCGAATCGGCCCGGGACGCTTTCGAGTTCGCGGATTCCGCGTTCAATCGCCGCGTTGGGAATTTCGAGCGCATTGCCCGCGCCAACCGCCGCCAGAATGTTGTAAACATTTATTTTGCCGACAAGCTTCGATTGCACTTCGATTTTCCCTGCCGGCGTTTGCGCCGCGAATTCGAGGCCCGAAAACGCGAGCTCGTATTTCTTCGTGGTGATTTGCGCGCCATTTTTCAAACCGTAGGTCAATATCCGCGCGGCCAAGCCTTCGAGTTGATGCCCATAGGGATCATCCGTGTTCACGATAGCCACATCCGCAGGGCCCGCGCCCGTGCCTTCGAACAAGCGACGCTTGGCGGCAAAATATTCCTCGAACGTTTTGTGGTAATCGAGATGGTCGCGCGTGAGATTCGTGAACACAGCCGCGGCGAAATGGCATCCCCACAAACGGTCCATGGCCAGCGCGTGCGAGCTGGTTTCCATCACGACGGCGGAGCCGCCTTCGTCGCGTATCTCCGCGAACATTTGCTGGAGATCGAGCGATTCGGGCGTCGTGTTAATCGCGTCGCGGCTGGCGCGCGGCGTGCGATACCCGATGGTACCGATCAGGCCGGTTTTCTTTCCAGCAGCGCGCAAAATCGAATCGATCAGATATGTTGTTGTTGTTTTTCCGTTCGTTCCGGTGACGCCGACGAGTTGCAGCCCGTTCGCGGGCCGGCCGTAGAATTTTGCGGCCACTGATGCCAGCACACGCCGCTGCGCACCAGGAAGCATTTCGATCCATGCGATATTTTCCGCAATTCCGCTCGGACGTTTCTGTTCGCTGGCAATCGCAATGGCGCCGCGCTTCAGAGCATCCGGCACGTAACGATTGCCGTCTTCCTTTTCGCCCTGCAGAGCGAAAAACAGAGTGTCGGGCGCGACTTTGCGGCTGTCGTAAGCGACAGCACGAATGTCCGCGTCAACCGCACCGGTCACCGCGCCAATCTCAGCGTCCGAAAATAATTCCTTGAGATTCATTTCCGATTCAATCAGAGCCTGTGCATCGCGCCGTGACTTCAAATTCATTCCATCCCTTGGATGCGATTACACCCTTGTGTTAGTTGCTGCCGCCAGCGGCGCCCGTTGCAGCGTCACTGCTGCGGCCAAAATGGACCATAACTTTCGTGCCCGGCAAAACTCTTGTTCCCGCATCCGGACTTTGATCAAGAGCAATTCCGTCGCCAACCAAAATTGGCAGCAAGCCGAGGTGCGAACACGCTTCCGTGACTCCGCGAACACTCTGGCCGATGAGTTTCGGCACAGTGACTGTCTGCCCTTCCGCCATGGCGACCGTCGATGATTCCGGAACAGTGGCGATGTCGGCGGCGGGCGGCGGCATCGACTGGGCCGCTCGTTTCGCTTTCTTTGCGAAACTGGCGTCGAATTGCGTGTCGAAAGCAGGCTGGCGCGTTCGCTGCCGCAGCGACGCCTTCTCCAGGTTGGGCAGCTCCGGCATGTCGTGGGGCACGTTCATGTACGAGAGCACTTGCTCGGCGACCTCTTTGAAGACAGGGCCCGCGGTCGGGCCGCCTTCATGGCCGCCAACCGGGGAGTCGAGATTCACAAGAATCGTGACCACGGGATTATTCACGGGCGCATAGCCGATGAAGGATGAGTTGTAATTTGTCCTCGAATAGCGGCCAGTCGCCGGATCGATTTTCTGCGCGGTGCCCGTCTTTCCCGCTGCTGTGTAACCAAACGGCTGCGCGGGAACTCCGGTTCCGACGAGCACAACTTGTTCCATTATTTCGCGCACAGTGGCGGCTGTTTGTTCGTCAATCACGCGGCGCGGACTGGGATCTTCCTGCATGACAACCTGATTGCCGTGGAGCACTTCGCGAACGATTTGCGGGCGACGCAGCGTGCCGCCGTTGGCAATCGCCGACTCCGCCGAAATCATTTGCACGGGCGTGACGCTGATTTCCTGCCCAATGGCGATGGAGCCGATCGAGCTTGCCGTCCATTCATCCAACGGGCGCAGAAGGCCGCGGTTTTCACCGGGCAATTTGATTCCCGTCAACCGGCCGAAGCCGAAGCTGCGTATGTAATCGTAATACTTGGGCGCTCCGAGGCGCAGGGCGAGTTTTATCGAGCCGACGTCGCTGGAATGAACAAGAACTTGCTCGACGGTGAGCAAACCAAACGGATGCCAGTCGTGAATCAGGCGCCCCGCGACAACAATCGAGCCCATCTGGCAATCGACCACATCGCTGGGCTGCGCGACGCCTTCCTGAAGCGCGGAAGAAAATAAAATCGTCTTGAAAATCGAGCCGGGTTCGTAGGCGTCCGATACCGCGCGATCCACGCGAATTTCGGGAGGATAGGAGCCGGCATCGTTCGAGTCAAACGCCGGCCAATTCGCGACGGCAAGCAACTGGCCCGTGTTCGGATCCTGCACGACGACCGAGCCGCCCTTCGCGTGCGTTCGTGCGATTCCGGCGGCCAACGCCTTCTCGGCAATGTATTGAATCGTTTCGTCAATCGTCAAAACGACGTTGTCGCCCTTGTCAACCGAGGCTTCGCTGTGGTCAAACCATCTGCGTCGCGCGTCCGCGAACACGAGCATGCGGCTCGGCCGGCCGCGAATCAATTTATCGAGCGAGTATTCGACGCCGGCGAGTCCGTGCTCGTCCATGTCCACATAGCCGAGGACGCTGGAGGCAAGCGTGCGCTCGGGATAGAATCGTTTGTTTTCCTTCTGAAAATAAATCCCGCGCAAATTGAGGGCTTGAATCCGAGCAGCCTGCTGGGGCGTGATCTTGCGCGCAATCCACGCGAAGGAACGCGACTGCGCCAGCTTTTGCTCGATTTCTTCCGCGGGGATTCCCAGCACATGCGAGAGCAGGCGGGCGACCATCGCAGGATCGCTGATCTCGTCGGGATTCGCAAAACACGAATCCACGGGAATGCTCATGGCCAGTTCACGGCCATTGCGGTCGTAAATCACGCCGCGCATGGGGCTGATTTCGATGATGCGTTCCTGCTGGTTGTTTGCGCGTTCGAGATATTCGCGATAGCGGAATAATTGCAGGTAGCTGACGCGGGCGAGTACGGCGACCATCCAGACGACTGCGAGCCCAAAAATTACGAGTAGACGCAGGCGAGAACTGCTTTGCACCATGGGCTCCGGCGTGAATCTTGACACTGGTTCATCCCGCAACGTGGCGGTCCACTACCCACGCCGATTCATGGCGGGTTGCTCGAAGCCTCGAATGCACGCCAGACTTTTTTCGTGGCAGCTCACGGCTGAACGGACTGCGTAAAACTGCGCGGCGCCAAAAAGGCGGTGCGCGGCGCGTCTGCCGCAGGCACGTACTGCGCCGGCGCAGAGACCGTCATGCCAAGCTGCTGCCGCGCAATCGCGTCAATGCGCATGGGCGAGCTGAGCGACGCGGCTTCGAGGTGGAGTTGCTGGTTCAATTCCACCGCCTGCGTGTGCCGCGCTTGGATGTCTTCAAGCTGGTAGCGCAATTGAATGTCTTCGAAATGTTGCCAGGTGTAGAGCAGGCAGCACGAAGCCAGCACCGCTCCCCAAACCATTTTGCGCGCAAATTCGCGTAGCCGCCGCGGTGCCGCTGGGCGCACCAGGCGCGAATTATCAATATGCTTGCTGGTATAAAACTCGGTCATGACGCTTCCCTTTCGAACTCGTCCGGCCCCGGCGTGTGATCTTCCGGCGCTCGTTTTTCCATCACGCGCAATTTCGCGCTTCGCGCGCGCGGGTTCCTCTGAATTTCCGCTT
>DASYYR010000062.1:0-4895 GCA_035933575.1 Candidatus Acidiferrales bacterium
CGCGTCCCGCTTTCCAGTAAGACTACATCTACTCACCACCTGAATCACGTTCTAAAAAAACGTGCCGGACTTCGGTAACAGAACCCCGCTTCCCGGCCAGATGGAGCAGCAGGCCTATTTCGCTCTTAGGCTCGCAATCCATTTCTCCAGGATTGTTTGGCAGGTCGGCTCGATGTTCGCGAAGGCTGCTCCCATCCCAGAGTTCGGTTTGAGATAGAGCACCTTGCCCCAGGCCATGAAGCTTGCTCCGTCATGCGTAATCCGCAGCGTGACCTTCGTCCCTTCGGGGAGGGAGCTTGTCGTAGAAACATAGCACCCAAATAAGCTCAGGTTAGTGGTGCGTCCAGTGACAAGTTTTTCCCGCAAGTCGGTGAGTTCAATGTTGACTGCGAACGGATAGCGGGTTGCGCGGTGGAATTCAGGATGCATAGCGAGGTGACCTCGCTAGAACCGAAGCTTCCGCGCCTCGCGACAGGTCAATTCAGGATATGTCACGATTATGCCGCGCGTTTACTCTAATCTTTGAAGCAGTAGGTCGCGGGTGTAACCGATGGCCAGTAGTTGGGTTCTGGATTGTCCTGAGTGCAAGCAAGCCTACGTTTACAGCAAAATTGTAGCCGAGAGATTTCCCGGGAACACGAACCCCTTTGTATGGCCGCTTAAGCCAAATTTTTCACGGGAAAGCCTCAGCTTGGAGTGTCCGAACTGCAAGAAGACTTCCATCTACACAAGTTCTAACCTACGCTATCGAACCTATTAAAATCCAGCGCGGAATCACTCTTTCTCTTCTGGAGGGGCTGATCTTCCGGGATGTTTCTTGGGGGTCGTCGCGTCTGCTTCTGCTTCGATTGTCACGTCGACTTCAGCGCCCTTTTTCAAGCCCACCGCGTTGCCAGCGGCATCTTGCAGTGTGTTCTCGATTCGAATCTCGCGGTACAAGTCGTCGGCGCTTTCCACCGCAATCTGTGCCTTCTCTGGTTCACTTGGACCTCCGGAAGGGATGATTTTTTCAACCGTTCCAGGCAGCGTGACAGTTGGTTTATCGTCCGGCGATTTTTTGCCCTTGTCACTCATGGATTTGCTCCTTCCTGGGATGGATGCAGGAAAAGAGACTACATGGCTCCTTAGCTGTTGTCCAGAGCACGCGATGTTGATGTTCTGCGGACGTAGGGGATGGAACAGAAAAACGGGCTAAGATACAAATGATCGAGGCGCTATGCTTACCTCATGCCAAGCAAGCGATTCAACGAACTGCAAGACGAGTTCTTCGCAACCTCTAAGCGCCTCCGATTAGCGCAGAAGCCAGAAGAAAAGTTTTCATTGCTAAATGAGTTTCAGCGAATCGTACAAGAATCTAAGCGGACGCTGGCACAAACTGACTCCGCGGGATAAAAATGACGTGGTGTTTGCCGGGCAGAAAGCGGCGGTCGAGCGTCCGCGAGTTCGCACGCGCCAAGGCGAAGAAGTTCAACTCGACAGTTACGCGCGGTTGCAACACGACGGGCGACGGCAGCGGGCGGTGCGGGAAGGGATCGTGGCCGGGCTGACCTCGCGGAACTATCACCGTGCGGTGGACAGCGTGCTGTCAGGCTACGGCATCGAGAAGTCCAGCGTGAGCCGCCAGTTCGTGGCTGCCAGCGCGGCACAGTTGAAAAAACTGTGTGAGAAGAAACTCGACGATCTAGACCCGGTGGCCATCCTGATCGACGGGATTCATCTCGGCAAGCAGGTGTTGGTGGTGGCGCTGGGCATCGAAAGTAGCGGAAAAAAGCAGGTGTTGGGACTCTGGCAGGGCGCGACCGAGAACACCACCGTGGTCAAAGAACTGCTGGAAGACCTGGTGGCACGCGGCCTTGATTCAGAGAAACGCTACTTGTTCGTGATCGACGGAGCCAGGCTCTGCGCGCCGGGACCGAACGAGTGTTCGGCGGGCGCGCCGAAGTGCAGCGCTGCCAGATTCACAAGCGGCGGAACGTGCAAGAGCATTAACCGAAGAGCGCCCCGGGGAGATACGGACCGAAGAATCCGCAACGCGTACGCGATGACCAGCTAGCGGAGGCCAAAGCGGAACTCGGGAAAATCTTCCGGCAACTGGAGCGCATCAATCCCAGCGCGGCGCACAGCCTGGAAGAAGGGCTGGAGGAAACCCTCACCGTGCACCGGTTGGGCGTGGGAACGCTGCTGCGCCGAACTCTGGCCTCGACCAATCCCATCGAGTCGTGCCTCTCGACCGTCGAGCGCGTGGCACGGACGTAAAACGCTGGCGAGCCGGGGACCACGCGTTGCGCTGGACGGCCACCGGACTCCTCGAAGCGGAAAGGAAATTCCGGCGAGTGAAAGGCTTCCGGGATTTGGAAATCCTGCAGCGCAAACTGAATCCGTCATTGACTCAGCAGGAGCAGGTCGCGTAAGGTGCCCGAAGTCGAGAGCCGCCACTTTCAACTAAACCGGGGGACAATTTCAGATTTTCCGATGCGGACTTTAACGCCTTCGTATGGCCGGTTAAGCCCTTCCCACTCGAAGGATTAAGTCTTGAGTGCCCGAACTGCAAGAAGACTTCGCGTATCTCCAACCAAAATCATTTGCTGCCATGGCTCTTAGCACAAAAAGAAAAACCTACAGCCGAAACACGTAATGGAGAATTTGCATATTCCGCGCGGTTTTGCGAAATTTCCCTTGTTTCAGAAGTGGTCAATTCGGCTCAGACATGCCAGGACGATGGGACTAGACTTCCTCTGCTCATTCCCCATCCTCAAAAGTAGGCCTGCGACCGTCGTGTGGTTGGGAGGTCAGTCATGGCAGAACCAGCACGCGCTTCCTACCAAGAAAGAACAGCAGAAGAGCACACGCGCCAATCCGTGGAAAATCAGGCGAAATGGATTGAACCGAAGACAGCGGACGAGTTGTTGGCCAAGCTGAAGAATCTGCAC
Organism: Candidatus Acidiferrales bacterium; assembly: GCA_035933575.1. Lineage (GTDB taxonomy): Bacteria > Acidobacteriota > Terriglobia > Acidiferrales > UBA7541 > DAHUXN01. The sequence goes on from DASYYR010000062.1 coordinate 2,931, forward strand.
GCCCAGACCGAACGGCATGACGAACTTTTAGGTGTTTGCGAAACGCTGCATGACAACGAGCGTCGTTTCCGCGAAATGATTGATGCGCTGCCGGCAGCCATTTACACCACGAATGCCGAAGGTCGCCTGACGCACTTCAATCCCGCCGCTATCAGGCTCTCGTGCCGCGTGCCAGATGTAGGCAGCGACAAATGGTGCGTCAACTGGAAGCTATTCTGGCCGGATGGTACTCCCATGCCGCACGAAGAATCTCCGATGGCCCTGGCGCTCAAGAAGGGCCGCGCGATACGCGACGCAGAGATTATTGCTGAGAGGCCGGATGGCAAGCGTTTGTGGTTGACCGTATATCCCACACCCTTGCGTGACGTCGATGGGCGGATCGTCGGCGGCATTAACATGCTGGTGGATAGAACGGAACAAAGACGGTCCGAGGCGCAGTTGCGTGAGAGCGAGGAGCGGTATCGAGTTCTCGCGGGCAAACTGGATGCCGAAGCGCGTGCTCAGACAAAAGAACTGGAAGAGCGGAACGCGGAGATCCTGGAGCAGACGGAACGGCTTCGCGTGCTGTCAAATCGTTTAATGCAATCGCAAGACGACGAGCGGCGCAGATTGCGCGCGAATTGCACGACAGCGTGGGGCAGTATCTGGCGGCGCTGGGGATGTCGATCGAAGCGGCGAGGCGAAGCACGAAGGAAATCCCGCTGCAAGTCGCCGAGAAGCTCGACGAAGCGACGGAGATTGTGCGGAAATGCTCGTCGGAGATTCGCACGCTCTCGCATTTGCTGCATCCGCCGTTGTTGGAGGAACTGGGACTGGTATCGGCGATTGAGTGGTACGTGGAAGGATTTGCCCTCCGGAGTAACATGGAAGTGCAGCTGGAACTTCCGCCCAAGCTCAGACGGTTGGACGAGCCCATTGAGCTGGCGTTGTTTCGCGTGCTGCAGGAATGCCTGACGAATGTTCACCGGCATTCGGGAAGCAAGACCGCTATCGTGAAAGTGGAAGCGGATGAGCATCAGGTGAAACTGGAAGTTAGCGACCAGGGGAAGGGAATTCTGCAACCGTTGCTCGAGACGAGATTCATCGCGCGGAAGAGACTGGGCGTGGGAATCAACGGGATGCGGGAACGCTTGAAGGGCCTGGACGGAACGCTGGAAATTCATTCCACGAATCTGGGGACTACGACACGAGCCATTATTCCTCTACGGCACGAAGCTGCTGAGCGTTCATAAATTTTGCTGCCGCCAGCGCATTATTCACGTAGGTTCTTTTGCGAGCCCCGCAATAAAAATGCGACTTACCTATAGCCAAAAATTCGGTCGAATTGCTCAAAGAAAAATTGCTCACAGTATTTGAAGATTTGTTGATTTTTCTCTCGTCCTCTGGTTTCACGGACTTTACCCATCCTTGATGGGCAACTTCCCGCAGAACGACCGAGCGTCGATTGCGTCGAGTTACCTCTTTTTGGGTTCGGCTGCGATGGTAACCTCCACATGAGCACCCTTTTTGAGCTTCACATGATCGCCATGTTCCTCAGTTAAGGAATTTTCGATACGGAAATCCCGATACCCGGGATCGGCCTCCTCAACAGCAATCTGTGCTTTTTCGGGTCGGCCCGGCCGTGGAGAGGGGATGATTTGGGCGACGGTCCCCGGCATGGTGGCGCTTGGCTGTTCTGGAATTCGCCCCGTGTCTAAATTCAGTTCCGCTATTCTTGCGGACTTTGCCATGTGCGGCTTCGCCATCTGAAGGAGACACACTTGTCAGCTCGCACGCGAGAGAACAATGATGGCGAGTATGAGGACGGCGACTCCACCGTACATGATTTGCAGCGGGCGTTTGCCGGCGCCTTTCCATTCTCCCGTGAGAACACCCCAGATGCTGGCGACGATGACGATGAGAGACATGAAAATGGGCCATGCGACAGCCGTTCCCAGGGGTCTGACGGCGATTCCGTACATCAGC
>DASYYR010000035.1:0-19351 GCA_035933575.1 Candidatus Acidiferrales bacterium
TGCCAACGAGTCTCGGCTTGCTTGATGTCGGCGGCCACCTTTCGCACCCTGCTCCTGTTTCTTTACGGAACGGGAATGCGGGTCAGCGAAGCGCTGCGACTCCAACTGATGGATGTCGATCTGCGGCGCGGTGTGGTCACGTTTGCATGAGTATTTCCCACCCTTCGCTGAGCATTCTCGCGATGTGGTCATCCATTTTGTGGAGATTGAGAAACCCGCGCTTGTAGTACGTCCCGAAAAAATTCTTCTGGTATGTGAAGGACTTCACTTGCATGACCGACCTCCAGTTTCCGAATGCAGCCGCCGTCGAATTCTGGCGCTTTGAAGGGGGCTTGACATTTCGCCTTTTGTTCGCCTATAATAACACAATCGGCGTTCGGAGAGAGACGGACCCGCCGTGATCGGCTATGGCAAAGCGTTCCAGCCCCGCAGGTAGTTTCTTTCAGACCCCCTCCAAACCAAAGCTCTGCCCGGTGAACGTTCCCCCGCGCGACCATCGGCGCGTGAGGAAGCGAATCTTCATCCCAAATCGGCTCCGGTATTCCTGAAGCGTAATTTCACCATTTTTCGTTTCCGGGCCTCTTTATCTACAAGCCGATTTCATCGGCCTAATTCTCAGGGGTGGGTCATGAGAGAAAATATTCGCTGCAATTGCCATATCTGCAAGGTCGAACGCCATCTTTTCATTTCATTGTCAGAACCGCCCGGTGATGCACGTTTCGCAGCACTGACGTTCAATTCCGGTTCGCTAGCACGTTTTACGACTGTTCCTGATTTGCTCGCGGACCTTCACGCCGCGCGCGACGGTGATCCCGCAACTTCCGTTCCGGGAGAAATCCTCAGTACGCTCATTCAAACGGGAGCAACCCGAGGCGAATCGCAGTTGATACAGTCAATCCTCGTCTTGGCGTTCACGCCTACGATTCACCGAACGTACCGCGAAGTCCGCGCTTGGTTTCGAGAGCTAGAACCCGAGGACATCGCACAGCAGGTCTTCACATTTTTCCTGGAACTCACTACCTCAGCCCAAGTCGAAAACCTGAACGGCATCCTGCCGATCATGCTCGCGCGCAGCCTGCGCAAGAGTGCCTTTCGGTGGGCCGAGAAGGAGTATCGTGTCGTGCTCCAACGCGAAATCGATAAGCAGCGAACTTCAAAGAATGCCGAACCCGCACATAACGACAATTTTGAAAGTGTTTCCATTTTGAATGACTTCCTCGACTACTCCGAAAGAATCGGAGTTATCTCCGCATTCGAACGCGAGTTGCTGATCCGACTGAAGATCGACGGATTTTTCGCAAAAGAAGTCATTCACACACATACCGCACTTTCGGAGAAGGCCGTTCACTGGCGCGTCGAACGGATTTTGCAAAAGCTTCAGAAAGTCGCAGCAGGTCTCAGAATTGTAACGGCTTCATCGCTTTCTTCTGCTTCCAACAAACATATTTCGAAATCAGCGGGGAATTTTTCTTTGGGGACTGAGAACGACTTTTTGCCCATTAGTAAGAGTAGAAGGCAACTCTCGCTGGACATTCCGTCACGCCAGGCGACAACGAAGGCGCAGCAGTCCCCCACAGTTAAACCGGACTCGCTGATACGATTCGCAAACTTGGCTTCGGCAAATGGACGGCAGCGTGCGATTCGCGGAGTAGCTTCGCGGCGGCTTGCCGCACTTCAACCCTCTGGCTCCGCACTCACGCTGCACGATCCAAAGAAATCCGGCGAGAGTTCGTCTTCGAATCCCGATGCGGGTTCAGCTCGCATCACTCGAAAGGAACTCGCCGGCAATGAAGAAAATCCTGCAAAAGAAAATTGTCTTCCATTGGCCCGCTACGAAGGACTTGCTCCGTTGCGCGCTTCCACTTCTCTCGTTCTCGCTTATCTTCGCGTCAGCCGCATTCGCCCAGGCGCAAGGCGGCTCCCCTTGGGAGAACGCCGTCAACGTCTTGATGCAAGCGTTCACGACGACCATCGCTCGCGGCCTCTCGCTGGTTTCTATTGTTGTCGCCGGTTTGACCTTCGCCTTTGGTGAGGGCGGATCGAAGCGCATCCTTGCCGGTGTGCTCTTCGGCGTCGGCATGGCTATCGCCGCTGTGAACTTCATGGCTTGGCTGTTTCCCTGATTCTCCAATGACAGCCAAACGCAGAATCAATCCCGTCTATCGGGCGCTCCACCGCCCGCTTACGGTTCTCGGCGTGGAGCGCAAGCTGTTCTTCTTTGCAATGTGTATGGGAGCAGCTACGTTCAACATGCTTTCGAGTTTGCTTGGCGGCATTTTGATGTTCGCGCTCCTTTACTTCGCCGCAAAGTGGGCCACGAATACCGACCCGCAGATTCTCCGGTTCCTGCTATCGGCAGCCAAATTCAAAACGCAATACGATCCAATGAAGTTCAGCCCGATCACGATTCACAGAGCTTCGAATGCTTAATCTCAGAAAACTCCTGAAGCCGTACACCGAAACCGGCGCTCTCAACGAGCAGGTGAACCTCTACGGCTTCATTGACCCGCACGCCTTCGTTACGAAATCCGGCGATGTGGGCGTGATCCTCCAAGTGCATGGCGTTGACTATGAATGTCTCGACGGCAATGCGCTCGACACACTCACGAAACGTCTCGAATCCGCGTTCCGGCTGTTCGACAGCAATTTCCGTGTCTACCAATACTTATTCAAGCGGAACCACGAAACGATTCCGCACCGGACGTACACGAACCCGGTCGCAAACGCCGCGATTGAGAACCGAATTCGGTATTTCGAGCAAAAAGCCGACAGCCTGTACTCGCTCCAAATCTATTACGTGATTGTCTTCGACGGCTTTCGTCACAAGCAGGCGCTTCTGAATTCAATAGCCAACTTTCCGAAGAACCCGCGCAAGGCTCTGGACGAAATCCGAGCCGCTCTGTCCTCAGGGAAACAGGTTGCATTGCTCGGTACAGAACTGTCGAAGGCACTCGCCACCCTCCATCAGAAGGTGAGGAGTTTCATCTTGCAGGTGAGCGACTTCGTTCGTGTTGACCTGCTACTGAAGCAGGAAGCGTTTCGGGTATTGAAGCGAATGCTGAATTTCGCACCGCTGAAGCTCCAGTTCGCTCGGCTCAAACACGACGCGTTTCTCGACTATTATCTCTGCGAATCGCATCTCGAATGCCATCGCGGGCATCTGCGGCTCGACGATTACTACGTCAAGGTGCTCACGCTCAAGGAGCCATCAGCCCAGAGCTTCCCTCTGATTTTCAAGAATCTCCTCGAAGTGCAGGCGAACTTCCATACCGTCACCGAGTGGCAGAAGGAAGATTCCGGCAAGACCCGCAAGGCGATCCAATCCAAGCGCCGCCACTTCCATAACACGAAGCGGTCCCTAATGAGCCATCTGAATGTCTCCGATGCTCCGGCGACCGACGTTCTTGTGGACGATTCGAAAGAAGCCCAAGTTAGGGAACTCGGCGAGAGCATCAAGCAGCTTGAAATCGAGGGAAACTATTTCGGCCATTTTTCGCTGAGCGTTGTTATCTACGACCTCGATCCGGCGAAGGTCGAAACGGCTTGCGCCGAGTTCTGCAAAGTCTTCAGCACGCACGACGCGCAGCTTTACGAAGAGAAATACAATCTGCTTAACGCCTTCTTTGCGACCGTTCCGGGCGGCTCCGCTTTCAATCTGCGAACCATGTATCTGCTGAACACGAATTACGCGGACTATTCCTTCCTGTTCACACTCCACTGTGGCGAGCCTGAGAATCGGCATCTCCGGCAGGAGTATTTGGCCGTTCTCGAAACGAATCACAACACGCCGTACTTCCTTAATCTGCATCACCGCGACGTGGCCCACGCGATGATTCTGGGCCGCACGGGATCAGGCAAATCGTTTCTCTTGAACTTCCTCATCACCAACATGCAGAAGTACGACCCGTACACATTCATTTTCGACTTGGGCGGCAGTTTTGAGAGCCTCACGCGCCTCTTTGGTGGCACCTATGTTCGCGTCGGCCTGAATTCACCTGGATTCAAGATCAACCCGTTTTCGGTTCCACCGACAAAGGAGAATCTCGATTTTCTCGCACTCTTCATTAAGGTCTTGATTCAAGGCTCTTCGCCGCTGGAGCTAACGCCTACCGAGGAACGCGACCTCTATCACCAGATCGAGAATCTTTACGAAATCGAGCCAACCCTTCGGACGCTCACCGTTTTGTCGAATACGCTTGACCGCCGTCTCGCCGACCGCCTCGCAAAGTGGACCACAGGCGGGCAGTTCGATTTCGTCTTCGACAACCCCGAGGACACGATCACCTTCTCCCGTTTCCAGTGCTTCGATTTTCAGGGGATGAGCCAATACCCGGAAGTGCTGGAGCCGTTGCTCTTCTACATCCTGCATCGCGCGAACGCCGTCATCTGCGATCCGAAGATCAGCCACATCTTCAAGGCGTTCTTCATTGACGAGGCTTGGCTGTTTCTGAAGAACCAGATCATCAAGAGCTACATCATCGAGGCGCTCAAGACTTGGCGGAAGCAAAATGCCGCAATGATTCTCTCGACGCAATCGCTCGACGAGCTTCGCAAGTCTGAAATCCTCGACATCATTGTCGAAAGCTGCCCCACGAAAATCTTCTTGGCGAACCCGGACATGGACCGGGATCTGTACCGCCGCCAATTCAATCTCAACGACAACGAAATCGAGCTCATCTCGACGCTTCGGCCCAAGCAGCAGCTTCTCATCAAGACGCCGGAACTGACGAAGGTCGCCAATCTCGGCGTGGACGCCAAGAGCTATTGGCTCTACACGAACGACCCGTTCGACAACGGGAAGCGCCGGGAGGCGTTCGAGACTTACGGGTTTGAAAAAGGATTGGAAGTCTTGGCAGGCAGCCGGGCCCCAATATCTATGGCGTTGCATGATGACGCTGTCGGCAGGGGAGTGCCTCGATGTGCGGGCGCGACTGGCACTTGAATTCGCTGGCACATCGGATGTATGGTGCGGGTCGCCTTTAGGCCACGATGGAATTCGAGTCCGTGCGAACTTGTCATGAACCCGCTTCTTGAATTGATCGGAATCCTTGTGCTGCTTGTGATCGTCCTCGCGCTGCATCATATCGTCCGACGGGCGAGCCAGTAGCCATGTATATGGGTCATGTTGGTATCGGTTTGGGTGCGAAGAGGTTCGCGCGCGCAGCCCCCCTATGGCTGCTGCTGGTCGCGGCCCTCCTGCCGGATTTGGTGGATGCAGTTGGGGGCCTCACTCCTTGGGCGCACTGGTGTCAGACGCACTCTCACAAATTGACCGGCATAGCGGGCGGCGCGATCCTCATGGGGGCGGCTGCTTGGGTCATTGGCCGGACGTTTATTTCAGCGTTAGTTGCAGCGTTGCTAGTGGTCTCGCATCTTTTGGCGGATTTTGTTACCAGCCGAATCGCGCCATGGCCTAACGGGCCTGTGATTGGCTTGGCGCTTTATAACCATCACATCCTCGATTTTTTCGTGGAGGGGATCGTCATTCTCTCGGGCTGGTGGCTTTACAGGGACCAGCTCCCGCGTGAGCGCCAATTCCATTGGGCTTTCTTTGCTATGCTCGTCACTCTGCTGGGATTTCAGTTTCTCCTTGATGGCGTAGTGGGCGTGAGCGGATGAGCATATCGACCTCGACAAGAGTTACATAACCGCATGGCGCAACGGCATCCGCAATACCCGAACCAACGAACTCCTCACGCGCTACCGCTGCGAAGGCTCTGAGAAAATTCTCCGAAGTAACCTTTGCCGTACCGCGAGGCTCCTCCGCGTATCGTCGCCGAACATCCAGCGAAACGATGGCGCAAATGCGGCACGGCCCTCATCGCAATCGCAACACACGTGAATGGGAAATCTCATCTGTGCTTCATCGGAGATTTTACAGCACCGATCACAATCCCAAGCCAAAGCAAATGCTTGATAAGGAGGAACGGAATGAGAATCAGATTTCTCTCTCGATTCGTCTCGCTGGGAGTTCTGGCTATCTTGGCATTCGGCCAAGTCCAGGCGCGTGGAGCCGCTGAGAAGGCGCGCGTCGTGAAATACGGCCAGGACGATATTGTCACCGTACACGCGAAGCTGCGGTATTCAACGCTCATCGTGTTGCCCGTGAACGAAGAGATTCTCGATTTCACCACGGGTGACAAGGACTTCTGGATTATCAATGGTGCGCACAACCTCTGCTACATCCACCCGGCCCAGGCGGGTATTCGCAGCAACCTAAACCTCATCACCGCCAGCGGCCACGTCTATTCGTTCCTGCTTGAGGAAATCAGCAACGAGCCGAACGTCGAGCCGGACCTGAAAATCTTCATCGAGCCGAAAGAGCAATCCGGCATCGGTATGGATGCGTTCGCTCGCAATTTCGTCCCCGCCAGCGAAGTGGACGCCTACCAGCGGGAAATCCAGAGCGTTCGCGACCAAGCCGCCGCCCAGGTAAAGGCAGCCGAAGCCAGCGCCAAACAGCAGATCGAAAAATTCCGTTCCGAGTACCCGACCAAGCTTCAGTTCGATTACGAGCTCGACCGCAAGGCGATGCGTGAGCCGTTCCTGGTTTCCGCGATCTTCCACGACGACCGCTTCACGTACATCAAGTCTGCTGCCCCGGAAAAGCCGGCCATCTACGAAATGAAGGACGGCAAGCCGAACCTCATCAACTTCGATTTGGATAACGGCGTGTACATCATCCCGAAGATCGTGGACGCGGGTTATCTGGCGATTGGCAAGAAGAGGGTTGTCTTCACTCGGCAGCACGAGCAGTAAAGCGGTGAAACCTATCCCGACGAAAGCGAGAACTGATATGACCGAGCAAAGCACCGCGCCTGCCGCCACACCAATTCAGGACAAGGCACCGAAACCGCCCGGCCTTATGCCCAAGAACGTTCAAGCATGGGTCATGCTGGGCCTCGCCGTGCTGATGGTTGCCATCATGTGGCTCACAGGCGGGAAGAAGGCCCAAAGCACGCCGAAGTCAAACGTCTCGACGTTCCAGCCATCGGCGCAGCCTGAAGTGAACGGAGCGCAGATTAACGCCCTTCAGAACCGGATTCAGGAACTCCAACGCGAACAGCAAACCGCAATCACCCAGCAAAACAAATTCTTTGGCTCGCTTCCGTCCGGGACGCAAACAGCCTCCCCCTCCCAGGTGTCGGGCGCGGCTCCCGAACCCGCGTCGCCCGATCCCGTTCAGGAGGAAAAGAAGAAGCGAGCCTATGTATCACTCTTCTCTTCGAATGTGGCATTGAGCTATCGGAAGGAATTCGCTCAGCCGGAGCGATCCTCGCCCAATGCTCAGGCTCCCAACGAAGCACCAGGATTGCCCTATCTTCCGAATCAACAGCCGGACATGAACCAGCTCGCTCAGATCCTCGCCCAACTTCCGCCTCTGCCGCCGCAGGCCGGACTTCCCGCAGCCGCTCCTCAACCCGGAAATCAGCAATCCGGAGCAACGACGGCGGAGAAAGAAGAAAAGCAGGCAGCGAAAGCCTCTGCCAATCCAAGCTCGCTCGACGCTGCAACGGGCAAGACCTACGTTCTATTCGAGGGCACCATCCTCGAAACGGTCCTTCTCAACCGCCTCAACGGAGACTTCAACGGCCCGGTCGAATGCCTCGTTACGACCGATGTTTATTCGCACGACCGCCAGCACCTTCTAATCCCTTCCGGCACGAAGGTACTCGGCGAAGCCAAGCGCGTGGAAGCATTCGGCCAGACGCGCCTCGCCGTTGTTTTCCATCGGCTCATCATGCCGGACGGCTACTCCGTCAGCCTCGACCAATTCAAAGGCATGAACCAGATTGGCGACACTGGCTTGCGCGACAAGGTGAACAACCACTATTTCAAAATCTTCGGCGCGTCACTCGCGGTTGGCGCAATCGGCGGGGTTTCCGAAGCACAATCAAGCGGACTTTTGACTCAAACCGGCACTCAGAGCATCGAGGCGGGTATCGGCGAGAGCATGGGCCAAACCTCGCAGCGCATGCTCGACAAATTCCTCAACATTCTGCCGACGATCACGATCCGAGAAGGCCATCGCGTGAAGATTTATCTCTCGGGCGACCTCGCCCTCCCCGATTACGCCAATCACAGAATGCCTTCTGACCTGTAGGCACAGCTTTCATCAAGAAATTCGGGGAGAATCAAATGAAAAAGCGATTGCTTACCGTTCTGCTTGTTTTCGGGCTCTGCGTTGGCACTGCGTCCGCGCAGTTCGGATTCGGAATCGTTTACGATCCGACGAACTATGCCAATGCCGTGCTGCGCTATGGACAGCTTGTCCAGCAACTCAATCAACTCAGGCAAACATATGCGCAGATCGTGGCGCGCTATAACCTCGCGCTCCGAATGGCGCAGAATCTTCAAAACATGCCCGCTCGCTATCGCGCTCAGTTCTCCAACTGGCGCGATGTGGTTGCCCCGAACACTTACGGCAACACCGGAACGTGGGTGACCGGAATGAATACCGGAAACGCGGGTGCAGTCAATTCGGGCTATCAGCAAGCCACCGTACCGCTCCTTCAGTACAACAGCCAGGAATTGAACGGCATGACGCCCGACGAGCTTGACCGAGTGAAATCGCAGTACGCCTCCGTCGAACTTGCTGACGGCGCGAACGTTACTTCTATGGCCACCATCGGCGCGATCCGCGATGACGCTCAGAACATCGAGAATCAAATCAACAATCTTGAACAGGATTCACTCTCGAACAATCCCAACCTCAACACGGAAATAGGTGTGCTGAACAAAATCAACGCTGCAAACGTGCTCATGCTCCGCACGCTTCAAGATTCGAACAAGCTGTTGCTGTCTTTGCTTGAGCAGAACGTCATCGCGGCGAAGCAACAGCGCGAAGCCACCGCCAACTCCATCAATGCGGAAATCGAGCGCCGCGCGACGCTCGCCGGCAATCTCTCCCAAGTCACCAGCACGCTCGGCAACTCGCTTCAGAACTATCGAATGCCTTAGTCCCAACCGGACGACAGTTATTGTGGTCAGTTTCCCATTAAGCTGACCACTAGCGGCGAGGGGGGGAATTGGGAGGTTTAGACCTCTCTATAAATGCGGCGTTGCAGGTTTGCCGTGGGTGGCCTTTTTATTCGCCGCCGCGACTTGTGCGCAAAGGTTGTTCATATAAAGCTCGCCGAGCGCCTTCGAATACAAGCCCAAAGGCATAAGCCCGATTTCCGCGCGTCGGCGGTCTACATCGGCGGGGTCAGCAATTGGCGAGGGTTGCCCTTTTCCGTCGGGAGTGCAGACAAAATTCTCGCCGTAGGTCTGTGGCTGATGAGAATAGGATTCCACTCGGTCGAGCAGCATCGCATAGCTTTCGGAACTAACTTGCCCCGCCTCAACATCGGCTTTCATTTGGGGCAGGACTTCCTTCTGAAAAGCGAGCGGCTGGTGCTGAATAACAGTGTCGAAATCCTGTGCAGCCTGAGGCCCAACCAGAGCAAATGTGGGAAGACCATACTTAGCGAAGATAGCGTGTGCCTCGACCCCGTCCGCGCGATCTGTCGCCTCTAGCTTCTTAAGGTCCCAGGTTCTTTTACCAGCCGGGCGCGCTGCTTGGTCAGTCTTGACGAGACGCTCGATCTCGTTTTGCAATGCCGGGTTTGCAGCCCGTCCGCTGAATTTCTCGCGAATCTTTTTCTGGCGAACCTGAGCGAGGAGATAAGTGTAACTGTTCTCGGAGACTTTCCCAGTAGTAGCGGCCTGCTTGAGTTCAGGCAGCACCTTTTCGATGAAGTCCTGCGGCTCGCCGGAAACCAAAGTAACGTATTCCTCGGCCGCTTCCTCGCCGACCATTTCGTTTGACGGCACGCTGTATTCGGCGAAAATCTCACGGACGCGCGCGTCCAGTGCGTGGCTTGGCGTTTCATCTTTGAGGTCGGCAATGAAGAGTTTATCGATTTCCGCGGCGAGCCGCCGATTCGACGCTGCGTGCCTCGGCTGTCCTGAAAGCCGTAAAGGTACCGATAGGAATACGAGCGCGAGTAGCCCTAGGCCACCAAGCCGCCATGTCGTCATACATTTTCCCGACATTGCAGTCCAATTATAGCTTAACAGCAAACTGATCCCTTACCCGGAACCAAGCCCCAAAGCCGCGAAGGAGCCGCCCCATGCAGACTGACTTTCTGCAATTCATCTATCAGGCCATCAACAACATGTTGACGCAGAATCTCGGCTTCTTCGACGCGATGGGCCAGAACCTCTTTCGCATGTTCGCCACGATTCTTGTTGCCTGGTTCGGAATAAAGATGGCTCTTTCTGCGGCCAGCGGCCACGGCGTTCTGCATTTCGAGAAGCTCGCGAGCCTCATTCTCACCATCAGCTTCGGTTTCGGCATGATTAACTACTACAACCGCCCACTCCCTGGGATCGGCACGAGCTTCCATAATCTGATCACCGATGAATCTCAGTTCCTTGCCGCTAAGATCACGCAGAATCAGTTGCAAACCGTGATTGACGGCGTGAGCGACTTCGAGGCGCGACTCGATTCGCCCGGATTTGGAGATTTTCTCGGCACGGCCATCTACGTCATCATCATCATCCTGCTGGCGGCAGCGCAGGCCGTAACAATTGTGGTTGTCGCATTCGGTTTTATCGCTACCGCTGTCTGCGTCCTGGTAGGCCCGATTTTCATTCCGTTCTTCATCGTCCCAGAAATGGAGTGGCTCTTTTGGGGCTGGTTTAAAGCGTTCATCCAATATGCCTTCTATCAGGTGATCGCGGCAGCAGTGGTCTACATCATCGCGAACCTGCTTGTTGGAACCCTGAAATTGCCGCCAGCAGGTACGCTCTCGACCGTGCAACTCATGGCATGGTTTCCTGTGCTGTTGATCACGTTCCTTGCTTCAATTTATGCGCTCTTGAAAATCCCTGTACTCACCAACCACATCTTCAGCGGCGCTTCCGGCGGTTCTTCCGGCGCGATTCTCGCCTTCCTCGCTGCGCGAATGAAAGCGTAGTCCTGAATTCTAGGAGCGACTCACGATGAACAACGATTCGAGTTTTGATGATGCCAAGCGGCTCTACCTGGAGCAATACGGCGATCCCATGGTGACGAACACCTACCTCAAGATTGCGCTCGTTCTGCTTACGCTTGTCGCGCTGAGTCTTGGCTTGATTGACATGCGCACCATACGCACGTTCCAGAACTTTCGCCCACTCGTTATCCGCATTGACCAGCTAGGCCGAGCAGAAGCTCTCAGCTACAACAACTTCGAGTACAAGCCGCAGGACGCGGAAGTGCGCTACTTCCTGTCGCAGTTCTGCCAGCTCTATTACGGACGGAATCGCTACACCATCAACGATGACTTTTCGAAGTCGATCTACTTCCTTGACGGCAAGCTCGCGAGCGACATTATCGATGCATACAAAAAGGACGACATCATTAAGGCTTTCCTGAGCGATCCATCGAAGCCCGAAATCGACATTGACGTGAAGAACGTCGCCATCGAGCAACTCGACAAGCCGCCCTACCGCGCCCGCGTGGACTTCTACATGGTGTACTACTCACCCGCCGACCACAGCGAACTCAAGCGCACGCTCTACACGGCCAGTTTCGTGTTCTTCTTCAGGAGCCAGGTCCCGAATGACCTCATTCCCATCAACCCGCTCGGCCTAACCATCACCTACTTTCGTGAGGATGAGGCTTTCAACTAGCCCGATATATGCTACCCGCGCATAGGGGACTTTATGCTATTCTTACCAGTAAGATCGGAGGTTCTCCATCATGGCCGCATATGCGACGACGAGGCTTTCGTCCAAAGGGCAAGTCGTGATACCGGAAGAGGTTCGCCGCACTCTTGGACTCAACGAAGGCGATCAGTTCCTCGTCATCGGCCAGGGCGATGCAGTGATTCTCAAGACGATCACGCCGCCCAAGATCGAGGACTTCCAGGAGCTTTTGAGCCAGGCCCGCGCCGAAGGCAGAAAAGCACGAATCAGGAAAGCGCACCTGAGATCCGCTATCGCCAGAGTCCGGCGTCGCGCGAAGTGAAAATCAAGGCGGTTCTCGACACCAACGTCGTTATTTCCGGGATCTTCTGGAAGGGAGCGCCGTTTGAGGTTCTGGAAGCTTGGCAAAATCGGCGGTTTCTACTCGTTATATCGCCGCCCATCTTGGATGAGTACCGCCGCGTATTCGACGAGATGACGAAGCAGCGCCCGATTCCTGTCCTCGGTTCCATTCTCGAAATTATCGAATTCCATTCCGAGATGGTCACACCTGTCCGTTTGCCAGCACCCCTTTTGCAGTGATCCCGACGATGACAAATTTCTGGAAGCGGCGCTTGCGGCTCGCGCCGATTACGTCGTGAGCGGAGACTCGGCGCTTCTGAAGATCAAAGATCACCAGGGAATTCAGATCGTCAGGCCACGGCAGTTTCTCGCCTTGATGCCTCGTTAGTTCGAAGCATCAGTCATCCTGTGCTAGTCGATTCATCCGCCGTTCCAAATCTAAGGACTTCTCACATGATTGCAAACGCGATTCTCATCACCATCGCTGTGATGCTCGGCATCGCCTTCTACCTCATGGGTGAACTCAGATTCTTCATCCCCTTTAAGGTTGTCATCTGGCGAGCGTATTCGGCATACATTCTCGCCTACTGTGGTCTCCTGTTCGCCAACGTCTTCGCAATGGCCTTCGCCCTAAATCGAAAATTCTTCCTTAAAGATACCGGACGGAAGCTCGCCCACCTCGACAAGCAATTCAACGCGGGTCAATCCGAGGTTCCAGCCGAAGTTTCCGACGAGGAATGAAACTCCGTGTCACGCCGATCCGAGCGGAATGAATTTGAACAGCCAGCGGACTCCGGGCGACAGCCGCACCCGGATACGGTGCGACGACCTGAATCTGATTCGCGAGAGCGCGACGTTCGCGGAACGAGTTCTGGACCAGCACAAGCTCAACGGGATCATCTCCGAGATTCCGAACCGATTCAACAGCGTCCCGCTGAACCCAGGACGCTTTACCGCGACCAGCATTGGACGTACTCGCTGCGAACCTCAGAAATCCAAACGCTCCGCGAGCTTGGGACGTTTCGCGCCATTGACTCAGAAGCTCTCACAGAAATTGGCTATCGCGGCGAGCGCGACCGCATGGAGCAGGACTTGCGAAATCTCGTTCGGCAATCGCTCATCACGCGGCAACCAATCGAAGGCCCGGAAAGAGAACGTATGCACGTGCTCACGCTGACCAAGGCCGGACAACGGTTCCTTCGCAAGCAGACCTTGATGCCGAAAGAGCGGCCCATTTACCACGGGTTAGTGAAACTCAAAGAGGCACGCCACGACGCGACGCTTTATCGCCTGTACCACAAGGCGGCTCGCAAGATCGAAAGCGATGGGGGGAAGGTGCGAACAGTCGCACTCGACTGCGAACTTAAGAAGCGAATCAACAGGGAACTCTCGCGGCTAGGCGCGGATCGGCACAACGGGAACAAGAAAATCGAAATTGCTCACGCACATGCTGTGCGCGTCGTGAATGGCAGAGTTGTCGTGCCCGATCTTCAAGTCGAATACGAGACTGCCGAAGGCCACATGGCGCGAGTCAATCTGGAACTCGCCACGAAGAACTACCGCGCCGGCCACCTTCAGGCGAAAGCCCAGGCCGGTTTCATCCTATATGCACCCGCCCAAGATTCCGACCGTTTGCGTCGCGTTTTGAACGACCGGGAAATCACTGCGGAGATCCTCAGTCTATGAACATCAAAGACATCTATCTGGACGTCCTGAAAGAACTCGGCTACACCGAAACGGAAGCTCGCTTCCTTTATATTGTCGGCACGCACTCGGGCTACTTCACTTCACAACAGTATTTGACCTTCGCCGAAGTGAAGCGCGGGTACCGCTCCGATGCGCTCACCCGGAAGCTCCTCAACAACAAACACGCCTCTCCCGAAATTCACGGCAAGAATGCGCGGATTTACCACCTGTTTTCGCGAAAGGTCTATTCCGCTATCGGCAAGGAGAACATTCGCAACCGCCGCGACCACGAATTCCAGTTCATCAAGACCCGGCTCTTGGCCCTCGATTTCATTCTCGCGAACCAGCGGCATGATTACTTCGAAACCGAGAAAGACAAAGTTCGTTACTTCTCCGAGGCGCTTGGCGTAGAGAAACATGTCTTGCCCACGAAGCTGTATTTGGGAACGCAAAATCCTTCGATTACCCCACGCTATTTTGTGGACAAATTCCCGATGTTCTTGCCCGTGATCACCGGCTCGCCCGTCGTCACGTTCACTTATGTCGCACCTGAGGCCGAGAATCTCATCGCGTTCGTGACCCACCTGCAAACATATTTGCCCCTGTTTCGGAGCCTGAAGCACTTCAACTTCATCTTCATATCCCCCTGTGAACCTTTGTTCCCTAAAGCGCGAGCGATTTTTTCCTCGCTCGTAAAAGGACCGCTCGAAACCCCTCCGGCGGCGGAAATAATCCGATACTTTCGCGTGCGGAAGCTCTGGGAATCGCGGCAATTCACGGCACTCAAAACCGAGGACATCGAGTTCCTGAGTGAGGCCACGCGGCGATTCTCGTCCGAACGCGTTCAACAGCTTTACAAGTGCTGGGCCAGAGAAGAGCTATCTGAGTCGAGTCTCGCTGCCCTCTTTTCCGATTCTAACGGACAGCGCCGAATCAACTTTGAAACTTGCTTGATGAAGCGCCAGCGATTTCTTCCCGCAGCGATTGCGGCTTAGGCAGAACACTGAAACACACGCAGTGTTCTGGCCGATCTAAGCCGTCCGCGTTCTGCGGCGTGTTTGCGTAAACCGCGAAGAGCGAAGCCAATACAAGCTCCACCCCGTGAAAAAAGACCGCGAACAAAACACGCAGCTTGGGCGGTAGCGACCCCCGGTTTTGATCGGCTTTGCCGCCCAAAACATTCGTCGGGGTCGCTACCGCCCAACGGCACGACTTCTGTGCCGCGTGTCTTGTTCGCGCAGAGAACTTCGCAAGGCAGCCCGGTAACAACAGAGAGGAGACCAGAAATGCCCTTCATCAAAAGGCCACCCGAAACGACTACGCGCGACTTTCAGCTTGAGGAACCTCTTGCTGAAACCCTCGATAGCTACGCCAAATTCATCGGCAGCACGCCCGATCACATCGTGGCTTCTGCCCTCCGATTCGTCTTCTGGAAAGACAAGGAGTTTGACCGCCTTCAGAAGGAGCAAAAGAGATCGCGCAAATCAGCGTCGCCCGCCGAGGTGAAAAAGCCGTGATTCAACGACTCCTCAATTCCAGGAATTTCGTCGCGTATCTCCTAACCGGACTCACGGGCATGGCGCTTTACTTTTACTTGCCATTCCCAAACGACAATCCTTTTCTCCAGTTAATGGCTCTCCGTACGCCTCTTGTTTTTACAGGAATAAGGTGGTCCTACACCCTGTTTCTGTTCTCAACCCCCTACATCGTCTATTCCATTCTGCTTTCCGGCCTGTACATCTTCGCTTTGAAAGCACACCGGAAGATCAGGGCGGGCCGGTTGCCGCCCTATCCCGATCCGCATCGCCGCGAGAGCGTTTTTCTGGTTGTCGGTGAGGTTCACAATCCGCGTAAAGCTGTGCCTTCGGAAACTCCGCGTTGGCTCATCATCCCGCAGCGCGGGCTTTTTACCGGGATAGCCATCGTCGGTGCAGTTGGCACTGGCAAGACGAGTTGCTGCATGTATCCGTTTGTCGAACAGCTTGTCGCTTACAGAGCGTCAGACCCAGAGAAAAAGGTTGGCGGGCTTGTGCTCGAAGTGAAAGGCGATTTCTGCCACCAAGTGAAAGAAATTCTCACGCGGCACAGCCGGGCAGAAGACTACATCGAGATCAGCCTTGATTCCGAATACCGTTACAACCCGTTGCACAACGACCTTGACGCTTACGCGCTCGCGTACAGCATCGCGGCGCTCTTAAACAATCTGTTCGGCAAAGGAAAAGAACCCTTCTGGCAGCAGGCGTATACGAATCTTGTGAAGTTCATCATTCTCCTTCACAAGATCACCTACGATTACGTGACCCTCTTCGATGTCTATCAATGCTCCATTTCGCCTGACAAACTCGAAAAGACGATCCATGAAGCGGAGCAGAAGCTCGGCGGACGCCGGTTTGTGCTTATTTCATCCGAGGCATACCTCACCCACGCAATGGAGCTTGCCCCATTCAAATTCGCTCTCGGTGTAGCCGATGCCGGAATGTACCGCGCCGATGACTCGGAACACCTCCGCATTTTCCTCCACAACAAAGGCATTGAATTCGAGGCGCTCACGGAGTCCTCACCTGACGATCCCGATTGGTTCAAACGGGAACAACTAGAAGCAGTGAAACGCTGGTTCTATGACGATTGGCGCAGGATTGAGCCGAAGCTTCGCACTTCCATCGTGGAAGGCATCTCCGTTTTTCTCTCTCTGTTTGACGACAATCCGGTAGTGAAACGCATCTTCTGTCCTCCAGCGAAATGCTACGACTCCATTGCCAACGCAGATGGCAAATTCGGCAAGCCTCTTCCATCGTTTCGGTGGCTCATTGAAAACGGCAAGGTGTGCGCTCTCAATTTTCCAATCGGATTGAATCCGGGCTTGGCCCGCGCCTTGGGCGTGATGATGAAGCTCGATTTTCAGCGCGCCGTGCTCAATCGCGTGCCTGATATGGCGAGGAATCCCAAGAAGCACTTCCGCGAGGTTTTCTTCGTCTGCGACGAGTATCAAAACTTCGCTACGGTCGGCGAAAATGAACCGACTGGCGACGAGAAGTTTTTCAGCCTCTCGCGCCAGCCTAAATGCATACCGATTGTTGCCACGCAAAGCATCAGCTCGCTCAAGTCCGTGCTGCCCGGTGACACTTGGCGCACGCTCTTGCAGACGTTTCGCACTAAGATTTTCTTGTGTCTTTCCGACGATTTCTCGGCTCGCACCGCGAGCGAGCTCTGCGGGCGCGAAGACAAGCTCAAGGTCAGTTACAACATCTCCGAAAGCGGCCACGATGCCAGAGTGAGTTTGCTGACCGGAAAAGCCATCGCCCACCGCGCCAATGTGACAGCCGCGAAGAGCTACAACACCCAGACGGACTTCCGCTTTGACATGAAGACCTTCACCGAACTCAAGAACGCGCAGTCCATCACCATCGCTTACGATGGTCTCAACCCAATGCCGCCGATGTTCTGCTATCTCAAGCCCTATTACAACGACCCGAACAAATCGTATTTCCGGCAAATGGCGGATGGTGAAGTATGACTCTCGGCTTTGAGACCATTCTCCCATTCTTGCGGCCTATCGAGCACCTGATTCGCGACGACTCTATCAGCGAGATCATGGTGAACGGGCCAGACCGGATTTTTATTGAACGCGACGGTGTGCTTGAGCGGGTCGCTGACCTTGCGCTCAGCGAGAAATCGTTGATGGTTGCGATCAGGAATATTGCGCGCCGTCTTGGAGATGACATTTCGGAGGCGAAGCCGATCCTCGATTCGCGGCTCCCGGACGGCAGCCGTGTTGCCGCCGTGATTCCCCCCTGCAGCATTCACGGAGTGACGCTCACGATCCGTAAATTCAGCAGCCGCCATTTCACCGTCGAAGACCTTCTGCGAATGGGTACGCTAGACGGCGAGCTAGCCGCACGCCTTCAAAGCTATGTCCAGAACCGCCAAAACATTCTCCTCAGTGGCGGAACCGGAACGGGCAAAACGACTTTGCTAAATGCACTGTGCAGATTCATTCCCGATGAGGAACGCATTCTCTTAATTGAGGATACTTCAGAAATCCAGTTGGAAAAACCCAATCTCGTTCGCTTTGAAGCACGCCAGGCACAGCCAGACTTACCTGCTATCACGATCCGGGACTTGCTCAAGGCATCTTTGCGCCATCGGCCCGACCGCATCATTCTCGGCGAAATTCGCGGCGGCGAGGCTTTCGATCTACTCCAATTGCTTAACACAGGCCATTCGGGAACGCTTTCGACTGTCCACGCGAGTTCCGCCGCACAAGCTCTCGCGCGCTTCACAAGCTGCGTTCTCCAAAGCGGAATCGAACTGCCGTATCGCGCGATCAAGAGCAATATCGCCGATTCCCTGAACATTCTCATCCAACTGGAGCGCCGGCCAGGGAAGCGATTCATCTCCGAAGTTCTCGAAATTCGCGGCTACAACTCCGAGGACGATAGGTACGACCTCTCTTCCTTTTTTACAGCAAATCTCTAACCGGTTTCACGAGATTCGATGCCTGACTCCATTTCTCCATCGGAGTACATCCTCGACAACTTCAAGCCATCCGACCGGATTGCGGTCTTGGTTCGGAACCGTGCCACCGAGGAAATCATCCAGCGCATCGCATCTGCAAAGGACGTTGCGGCACACGATTTTCAGGAGTGGCTCACAAAGAGGAATCGCGCGGGATTCGATGTCTACATTGGCATGAACACCCTCAAAGAAGGTGCGTGCACGCGCACCAAACGGGACATTCTAGAAATCAGGCATGTCTATCTGGACTTGGATTACCGAGGTCCCGAGGCACTCAAAGCCATTCACAATTCGGACGAAGTTCCAAAACCGAATTTCGTTCTCGACACTTCGCCGGGCAAACACCAAGTTATTTGGAAAATCGAAGATGCCACGCCGCAGGATGCGGAGGACCTTCAGCAGCAGATGGCCCACGAGTTCGGAGCCGACATCGCGGCAACCGATGCATCGCGCGTTCTACGGCTTCCCGGATTTGCCAACACCAAGTACAAAGCGGAGTGCCTTGTGCGCGCGACAAAGCATTCGGACCACACCTACACACTTCGAGATTTCAAGTTTGCATCCGGCCCAGTTAAGAGCGAGCGAACGCCGGAACAGAATCCGTCGCGCTCAAGCGGCCCACGAGAAAGTCTCAGCCAGTCCGAGCGCGATTGGGCCTACGCAAAGCGCGCCCTCGCACGAGGCGACGATCCAGAAGAAATCATCCGCCGCATCG
Organism: Candidatus Acidiferrales bacterium; assembly: GCA_035933575.1. GTDB lineage: Bacteria > Acidobacteriota > Terriglobia > Acidiferrales > UBA7541 > DAHUXN01. The sequence continues at coordinate 18,935 of DASYYR010000035.1, forward strand.
CCGACTACCGCGCTGACGATAAACACGACCCCGAATACTACGCCCGTCACACGGTAGAGAAAGCGCAAGCCCACCTGCGAAACCGGGCAACGGCACAGAGTTCAGAAGCAGACGAAATCAGACAAAATCCAAGGGAAATGCCATGAACCGAACTGAAATAGCTCTACCTGACCTGAGGCCCGCTCCAGCGGGGGATGAAATTCCCATGACAGTACGTGAAGCAGCCAAATTTCTTGGCGTCAGCCAGCAGACTGTGTATCTTTGGGTCGAGCGTAAACAGATTCCCCATCTCCGCGTGATGGGACGCAACATCCGGTTCTTGAAATCGGAGTTGGTCTCGTTCCGCGCGTCGTTCAAACAGGAGATGGAGAATGCCTAGAGCACGAAAGTACGACGGGGTAGTTTACCGGCGGCCTG
>DASYYR010000036.1:0-22323 GCA_035933575.1 Candidatus Acidiferrales bacterium
CGTGAGAAGCGCAGCTAACAAACCTACGCATGTGACGCAGGGGAGCGTGCTCGATGACCTCGGCTTTTCGCCGGAGCTCGCAACGGCGCTGAAGTTCAAGGCCGAGCTGTATCAGGCAATCCTGAAGTACTCGGAGAAGTATTCACGGAAGGAACTGCAAGCGATCCTCAGGGAACCTCAGCCGCGTGTGAGCGAATTGCTCAACGGGAAGAGAAAGCGGCGACGTGAAGCCACGGATGGGCGAGGTGTTTCGGCTGGAGCAGGCGCGTGAGGCTCAGGATGCGAGCCAGGAAGGGCGGGCCAAGGGCAAAATCTTGCTAGAAGTCTCGTAAGCACGGGCCGTCACAAGGGCGCGCGAACTTCGCGCCACGAATCCTGCGGGGCAACGACCGAAAAGCAAGCGACTCTCGAGCTACCCTGATCGGGAAGTGGCCGACCCTGATGACCCGCGAGGCCACAGCGCAAAAGAGGACGCCTTCTATCACGCGGCACAAACGGAAAAGCAGTTCCTAAGCGTCTTCAGCATAGCGGCCTACTTCCCGGCCGCATCATCGATTTAGCCAGATCGCGACTTGGCGTCGCGCGAAGCGCGCTGCACACCCTGGTCAGAGTGACGCACCACTCCCGTAGGGCGTTGTTACACGCCTTTATTCCCCTAGTGGTGTAGAGGAATATTCGACGCCGAGAGGAGAATCGGTAAGGACCCGCCGTGTGCTTTGCAGCGCTTCGCTGCAAAGCCTGGTCGCGACGGGCCACAATGATATTTACTCGTGGGCGATGAAGCTTGCAAATCCGGTTGTCACCCGTGCCGCTGAAGACTACCGCACCAGAACCGGATCGATGGCCTCATCTGCCCCCTCGCGAATTTGTTAAATCCCGACACGACGCCGGGCGGATAGGCTTCCAACTTACTCGCGTCGAACTCATCACCCAGTCCGATGTAAAAGACCCCGGAAATCACGGTATAGACTCGATCCTCTTGGTGCTTGTGAGGCATCAGCTTCTCGCCGTGCGGTACTTTGACCCTGATGGTGTAAGGACCCGCCTCCGACGGCTGACCTACAACAACGGCCAGCCGCACGGAAGATGGGAACGCTGGGAACGGTTTCCAATCGATATCTTCGGACAAGATGGCTTTGAAGGCGTCCTGCCCGGGTTGGTGAGGCCGAACTTCGCTTTGCTCCACGCTTTATGGCGCGCACACCAAACCGACGTTGAATTGACGGAACACTGGGACCTGATGGACCGGCACATTTCTGCGTTGGTACGGGTCAGGACATCATCGTCGACTATTCGGTGAGGCATGATTTGCTTGGAGAACAAACATCCAGAAAATGCAGCATAAAATTGCGCGTTACACGGTTGTCAGGCTTGCAAAGTAAAATTCTCAGAACTTCCCTTTTCTATAGCTCGGGAGCGACTTTCTCAAATCTCCCATAGCGCAGAGCCAGCGTCGGGAGGACGAGCAGGTTTAGCACAGTGGAAGTCACAAGACCGCCGAGGATCACGACCGCCATGGGCCCTTCGATCTCACGACCCGGGTCGCCGCTTCCGATAGCCAGTGGGAGCAGACCTAGGCCGGTCACAAGCGCCGTCATCAGGATGGGGGCGAGACGCTCGCTCGCGCCTCTGAGTGCAGTTTCCATGCCCCAGTCCATTCCTTCCACGTCCACAAGATGCTCGTAATGCGAAATCATCATGATGGAATTCCGCAATGTGATGCCAAACAGAGTCACAAAACCAATCAGCGATCCCAGCGAAAGAGTGCCGCCCGTGATTACGACAGCCAACACGCCTCCCACAAGCGCAAACGGAAGATTCGCAAGGACAAGAAGCAGATTGCGATAGTTTCCCATGACCACCGAAAGAAGAAGCACGATTCCCAGCCCTGCCAGCAGCGAATGCACCAGCAAGTCATGGCGAGACTGAGCCTGGGCAGCAGCGGTTCCCGCGAATTCGACGTAGGTTCCAGGTGGAAATGACAGTTTGGAGATGCGGCTCCGGGCTTCGTTTACAAAAGAAGTGGGATCACGGCCCTGTACGTTGCAGGTAATCGTCTGCACCCGGCGCGCGCCTTCGTGCAGGATGATGTAGCGCCCAGAGGTCTCGTAAATGTCGGCAAGTTGCCGAAGAGGCACGTAATTGCCGTCAGGCCCTCGTAGCGGCAGCGCGCCTATTTCCTCCACGCTACTGCGTTCATTCGGCGCCAGAATTACGGAGACGTCGAACACTCGATTGCCTTGATAGACTTGCCCAACGGTGTCTCCACCGAAGGCGGTTTGCACATCATCAAGGACATGCACCGCATCGAAGCCCCACCGCGCCAGATCATCCTTTCTTAGATGGACAATCACCTGCGGCATCCCCGGCGGAGATTGGAGCTGCACTCCCGTCGCGCCTTTAATGCCGCTCAACGTGTGCGTGACTTCCTGAGCTTCCTTATCAAGCTGGTCGAGATCGTTGCCGAAGATATTAACGACGATCCCGCCGGTGTAACCGGAGAGCGTCTCGTTGATGCGTTCCGTCAGGAAGCTGTTTGCCGAAAACGACGCGCCCGCAAATTTTGTCAGAACATTGCGGATGTCTTCCTGAGCGGCTGTCGCTTGCGATCCATTCAGAGCCTTGAAGCTCACCTCAATCTCGCTCGATTGGGTTCCCGCGACGTCATCGCCAAGCTCCGCCCTTCCCACGCGCTGAGCCACGGAACGCACGCCCGGAACGCGCAGAAGAGCCTGAGTGACGCGATCACCCAATCGCAACGATTCATCAACAGAAGTGCCGGGAACCGCCGTCATGTGCACCGTCAGGTTCCCTTCTTGAAGACTCGGCAAGTAGGAACCCTCGAGGAAAGGCAGAATAGCCACTCCGATAAGAATCACGACGGCGACGACCGCAATCACCAGCCGCGGTGATTTTTCAACTCCTACTAACACCTTCCGGTACCTGCCCCTCGACCACCGGACGACAGGAGACTCCTCAGGCGGAAGGTCGCGATTACCGAGCAAGAGAAAACAAAGAGCGGGTGTCACGCTCAAAGCCACGATCAAAGACGCCAGAATGGCAAGGATGTACGCCGTGCCGAGAGGAGCAAAAATGCGGCCCGCGAGGCCCGACATGGTGAGCACTGGAAAGAAAACCAGAATCACCGCGAAGGTGGCATAAACAACGGCGCTGCGCACTTCGATGGAAGCGTCGAACACGACCTGGAAGGTTGGACGGGGTGATTGGGACGCGCGGTTTTCACGCAATCGCCGATAGATGTTCTCCACATCAATCACCGCGTCGTCTACCACCTCCCCGATGGCAATCACTAATCCGCCCAGCGTCATTGTGTTCAGACTGAAGCCTAACTTTTCGAGTACGATCACCGCCGCCAGCAACGAAAGGGGAATCGCCGTGCAGGAAATGGCCGCTGTTCGCAGGTTGAACAGGAACAGGAACAGCACAATCACAATCAGAACCGCGCCAATGAGCAAGGATGACCGCACGTTGTGTAGCGCTGTCTCAATGAAGTCTGCCGGACGAAACACATCGGGATGCACGGTGATTCCCTGAATCGAAAGCGCGGGACGAAGTTCCGTGAGCGCTTGATCGAGCCCCTGCGTAACATCGAGCGTGTTTGCGCCGTATTGCGAGGACACCATCAACATTAGCCCGCGCTCGCCTCGAATCGAGGCTGCGCCTACGGGCGGAGCAGGCGCGTCTACTACGTAGCAGACGTCTCCTAACGTGACATTCACGCCGTGGCGGTGCAGCAGAACCACGTTCGACAGTTCCTGCGACGTGATCGATTGCCCCTCGGTTTGAATCACGATCCGCTGGTTCGGCGTATCCACGAAGCCCGACCCTCGAATGCCTGTCGCCTGGCGCGCCGCGGCAATAAGCGCATCGACCGTCAGCCCGTATTGAATCAGCTTCTGCGGTTCGAATTGAAGCTGGATTTGTCGCGGCTCTTCGCCAAAGATCGCGATCTTCGCCACTCCCGGCACCGCCAGGAGTCGCTGCTTGACCGTCCAGTCCGCCACCGTCGTCAAATCCATCAGCGAATGCTTTGGCCACGTAAGTCCGACCGCCATCACGATGCTCGTGGAAGACGTCAGTGGAGTCATCACGGGCGGATGAACGCCGGTCGGTAACTGTCCCGAAAGTGTGGACAGCCGTTCGCCGACGACTTGCCGGTCAAGATAAATGCTGCTGCTCGGGAGAAAAACCACCGTGATCACCGAGAGTCCTTGGACTGAGCCGGACCGGAGCGAATCGATTCCCGAAACGCCGATGATCGCATTTTCAATCGGCTGCGTGACGAGCACTTCCACCTGCTCGGGAGCCAGGCCCGGCGCTTCCGTCTGAATTACGACCTGGGGCGGCGCGAACTCCGGGAACACGTCGTAACGTGCCTGCGTCAGTGAATACAGACCGTAACCAAGCAGCGCGCAAGCGAGCGCGATAATGATGCCGCGAAAACGAAGCGAAAATCGAACGATGGCTGATAGCATGGTGCCCGCTTAATCCTCCGGCTGGATTTGTGAACGGAACTCCTCGGAAAGAAGCGCCTGCGCGCCTCGAACTACAATTTGGTCTCCGGGTGAAAATCCGCTGGACACAAAAATCCCATTCTCGAGCGGCGCATCTGTCGGGACCAGGCGGCGGACGAATCGGCCCGGTGCTGTCTGTTGATACACCCAGGCGTTACCCTGCCACCATACGATCGCTGATTCTGGAATCACCACTCCGCGCATCTGCCGCCCGGTCGGTATACGGGCCACCAGATTCAGACCCGGTGCAAGACCCAAATGGTTGCGCGCAATATAAAGAAGCCCAATGCCCTGAACGCGCGGGTCCACTTGCGGAAATGGCGAGATAAATCTCGCCTCGATTTGAGCCGAGGCTCCAATTTCGAGCGTGATTCGTGCTGGAGGCCTGGACTGCGGGCTGGCAGGCAGCGTGATCTGTACTAGAAACTCGCTCTGGTTGAAAACGCGATTCAACGACGCGGAGCCATCAGCGACCCACTTCGCGACCACGCCACCCCACGTCTGGCGCACTGCAGCCACTTGCAGCACCAGAGATTGCTGCGCGCCTTCCACATCCGCTTGGTCGGAGCGCAGAGTACCCCGTGCCGCCTCTAAAGACTTCTGCGAAGCATTCTGGTGCCCTTCGTACAATAGTTTCAGCCGGTCATATTCTTCTTGATCGACATGCACGCTCACCTGTGCCTTTTCCAAATTAATCTGCTCGGCTGTGTAACTGGCGCGCGTGCTCACCAGTTCCTGTGCCGACAATACGATTGCGGCCGCGGTCGTTTCCCCGCGAGAAGTGACTCCCTTGAGCGAAGCGACAGTAACTCCCGCCTGGGATTGCGTGCGGGTGTCGAGCGTGAGTATCGTCTTTCCATTCTCGATGGAAACCCTTGACGGCGGCTTAATTGCTTGTTCCGCGTCGTCGTCATCTTGATCGGCCGCGGCTCTCTTGCCCGGAACAATAAGGCGCGCGAGAATGACCGCCAGCGTTAGTGCAAGACCTGCCGCAAACAGCCGCTTCCAGTTCCTTTTCATCGCTTTTTCTCCTTCGCCTGACCCTTCAGTGCAGGGGATTCCGGGCTTAATGGCAAAATATCGCCCGGCTCCAGCGGCCGTTCGACCGGATCTTCGAGACTTCCCAAAGCAGCTTGGGTCCGGGAAAGCGCGGCGAGTTTCGCGCTGGCTGCGACCGCGCTCCCGAGCAGCTCGCTGTTCACGGGAAGCGGGCCAGACTCGCCAGCCTTAAACGTTTGCTGCGCCAGCTGAACCTTTCCGCCGTGAAGTTTGAGCACGCGTTCTGCTTCAGTTAGTTCCTTCCACGCTCCGCTGTAACGCGCGAATGCCGTTTGGCTCTCCACGATCACCCGAGCCTGCGTCGCAAGAAATTGCGCCGCCGCTTCTTTCCGCCGCGCTTCAGCCTCCGCAATCGGCCCCTGATTTCGGTTGAAGACGGGAAGCATCGTTGAGAGTCCGAGCGTGAAGAAGCTATTTCCTTCTTCATACGTATAGCCAGGGCCAATTTGAATATCGGGATATTGCCGCGCGATTTCGAGCTGCAAACTTGCTTCGGCTGCCGTGTACGTGGCCAAAGCCTGCCGCACATCCAGCCGGTTCAGAACCGCTTCCCGCTGAATTGTTCGTACGGACAAAGAATCGGGGTCCGGCGGACTATCAAAATTTGGCCACGAAAACTCCACTCCATCGAGCGCGGAAACCGGGATGCCGATCGCGCCGGCCAGCAGACTCCGATCCTGTGATATTTGCGTTCCCGCGTTCAGATCTCCTAACCGCGCATTTGCAAGATCGATTCGTGCTAAGTCCAATTCCGGGCGGGAGATTTCGCCGACAGCCAGTCTTTTTTGCAAGAGCTGCACGCGGTCAGACAGAACGCTCTCCTGAGATCGCATCTGGCCTTCGTTGCGAACCGCAACGAGGTACTCAACCAGGGCCGTGCGCACGGCGCTTCGCACTTGCCACGCTGTATTCGTCAAGCCGAATCGCGCGGCTTCACTCAGGTTTTTCGCTTCGACTATTTGATAGCCGCGCTTTCCCGCCGTTTGAATCGGGATCGCAAAATCGAGTCCGAACAAATACGGACTTGGCACCCCCGGTTTTACGCTCAACGTGGGATTTGGACGCGCTCCGGCCGTGATAACGGCGGCTTCGGCCACGCCCGCCTGCTGCCGCGCTATTTCCATCTCAGGATTGAAATAAAAAGCGGCAAGCGTCAGCGACCGAAGGTCCCAGCTTTTCAGCGGCCAGGAACTGATTGGATGTTTCAGATTCTTTTCCAGGAACACGCGTAGACCTGCATCCTCCAGGTTCCGGCTCTCCAGATGAGTCGCGGTTTCCGATGGCGAGATAGGAGCGCGGCGGTACCTCTGCATGGCGCAACCGTTCACCGCCGCGAACGCCAGACAAATCAGAATCAATTTTTTGGTCGCGTTCATTGACCCCTCTCCGGTTAGGTTTAGCCGTCGATTTCATTGTTTGTCATAAACGTACTTTTGGTCGGTTAACCCGCGCGGGCCGGTCAGATGCCGAGTCTTCGTCAAGGTCATGCCGTCATCCGACAGTATCCAGACGTCGCGCGTGGTGAGGGTATTGCCGCGCTCTTGCTCCACGGTCAGGAAGACAAGCGTATCGCCCTCCCAGTTGACCGATCTGATTAATGCATCGCCGTCGCGATCCTTTGTCATTTGTTTTTTGCCGTCCGTCGTGTAGGTGTTCTCGTGGCTGGACACTCCGCGACTGCCAGTGATCGTGGTCTCCACCTTCAGTTCAGCGCCCTTTTTTGCTTGACCTTGTGGACCCAGACTGGGGCGTCAGGAGCCAACTTGCTCTTCTCGTTGTTTTGTTTCCATGTCCCGCTGAAATTTGGTTTTACTTGCCCCATCTCTGACACGGTCAACGTTAGCGTCAGAAAAAAACTCCCAGTATATTCACGCGTGTTTTCTCTGCTCATTCTAGTTTCTCCTTAGTATTCGTTTTTGACGGAACACGAGCGTCCGCCGCGTGTGGCTAATGCCAAGGGCAAAGATAAGAGAGGAGATAGCCTTCACGCGAATACGTCCGCGCCGCATTTCGCTGACGTTCAGATAGAGGGCAGCACGACTCTCGACGCCGCCTACGGCGGGCCATTTTGGACACACTTCTAGATACGGAGGTTCAGCGGGGGACTTTCCGAAAGCGGACCGCATGCAGCCGGATGAACCACGGAGAATAACGAGCCGTTAATGCGCCAAAGGGTAGAGATGTATTTTGTTGCCGACAAGCTCGCGCAGAACGTCACTATCACTTGCGCGAACGCAAATACCGCGCCAACACACAAGGCAATTACCACAAAAGTGTACTCGGTATCTTTTCCGGTTTTGAGAGTGTGATCCCAACGGTCAAACATCTCCAACACTGGACAAACGAAGCAGGTCAGCAAGACCAGCGAGACAATGATGCGCGATGTTCTCGAACGCACGGACCAAATCATGTCAGAGCGACTCTTCAAGGTCAACACGGATTTTCAGCAGTATGTCGCCGCTGCTGCAAGAACTCCTTGGCTTGTGAAAGTAAAAAGTGATGCATGTGCTTAATGTAGATGCTCGCTGGGCACTTCGCTATACAAAACGCGCCATTCTGCCTGCCGAATGCGCCAGAATGAAGTAAGCGGTCGAGTTGTGGTCACTATTAAACAAGCGATTCTGGAAAACCGAAGCGAACGGATGGTCGGCGATTATCGCCCGAATATCAACAAGAGGGGAGGCTCCTTATGAGCACTCCGGTTGTCAGCATAACGACACGAGACGTGACCCGACCCCCTTCTTGAGACATTTGCTGAGTTGAATTCGGGAGCCCTTCAGAACAGAAAGCAGTCGCGCCTGCAGAAGTGACAGATGTATTTCCTTCATGCGAGATCCTGCCTGAAAACCTACTTCGATTTTATGTTTTCTTTTCAAACTCTATGCAGCGCGGACGCGCGTTCGAGGAAATCGCCCTCCTCGATTCTGATGGGCAGCCACTGGCCGATGCTCTCTATCGGGCTCCTGTTGAGCTTTGGGATAGAAGCTTGCGGCGCCTGACCGTGCTGATGGATCCCGGGCGGCTCAAACGGCGGGTGGGACCGAATGTTCAATTGGGCCCACCAGTCAAAGTGGGTCGAGAGTACATTCTTGAGATCGGTTCGGGGATGATCGACCTGCAGGGTCGCTACAACTCCTTACATGTTAGGTGCGCATCGTTTCATACTTTGCGAAAATTCCTCTTTGTTGGCTCGGGCAAGAGGTGTAGAAACGCTGAACAGCAAATTGCTTTTGCCTTGAATGTCTCGCTTCGTTTCTGTTCCCTTAATGATTCGCTGCGGTTTGTGGGGAGCGGCCTGCTCTGCGTAGGAATCGCTGCCTCTTCGAGCGTAGCGCCGCTCGCGTGGGCCGAACTTCGAAGTGGACGCCTTCCTCTTGCTGCAAACAGGCAACGATTTCGAACAAGTTGTTGGCCGTCGGATTTCCATTGGGGCCAAACATCTGATGAAGGGTCTTTACGTGGATATTTGTGCGCGCGGCGAGTTTGGGAAAGCCGACTGTGGCGTTAATGTAATCGCGCAATAGTTCTTTGCCGACTTCCACCTCGCCGGAGAGGAGGCTTTCGATAGCCTCGCTAAGAAGCCCCTCTCGAAAGGCGGCATCGCGTTTCACTCGCGCTTGAACAGTTTCTCTGAAATCTCTCGTCAAAGCCATATTCATCCTCCTTCTTTCTGTTCTTTCTTTCTCATCTTGTAGTTTTCCCATCGTTCATGTGCCAGCCGGATGTCGTTCTGCTGATGTTGTTTTGTTCCGCCGCCAAGAAGAATCACAATCTGCTCGCCGTCTTTGCCAAAGTACACTCGGTAGCCAACTCACGGATGCCAGCCATCAGCATGATGGTACCATATAGTTTACCATTGTCAAAGCGTGCCTCACTTGCCGTTGCCCCGGACTAACGCAGCCGTGGTCAACACACTGTCGAACTCAGAGGCCGACGCCTCTGATAAATGGAGGAATCCCACAGCGAAGCCGCAGTCAAGGGTGACCACAGGGAGCCGCGCCAACGGGCGTCCCCCTTAACGGCTGCGAGAGCGAAGGGAACCGATATCATCTGCTAATGCCGTGACCTGCTGCCTGTGTGTGTTCCTGCCACTGGGTTCGTGAAAAAGACTGCCTGATGCCGTGGGGTGGCACGGATTAACGATTCGGCTCGCTTGCGGACCGGCGCGAGACATCGCGCCCGAGTTGCTCAGTAAGGTGGCCCCCGTCGTTCGTGAAGATTCGCGCATCGTAGCGACCACGTGAGATTGCAACATAGGCGAGCCGCTGGTTAACGAGTTTCTCGCCCGCCCGTTCGGTGTCCACGTGTATGAGGACGCGGTCGGCGGTCTGTCCCTGGCTGCTGTGGCTGGTGACAGCGTATCCATGGTCGATGTGCCGATGCTCCCGGATATTGAATGTGACGGTGCGGCCTGAGTCGAAACGGGCTTAACCGGCGCGATTCAGCACGCGATGGCTCTCGAATGTGTTGCCAGAGATGTTTGTGGCGACGAGCAGGCCACTCTCGGCGAAATCATCAAACGATATCCGGGGGAAGTGCCCACGCCATTGTGGAAGCCTCCAATCATGGGCGGATCCATGGGTTCGGATGGTGTCCTGCTGTCGAGCCACCAGATTGACCACTGCTGGGTCTTCGGGTCGAAGGACCGCAGAGCGACACCGCGATAGGGGGCACCGGGAACGCTGAGCACTGTATCGTCCACATTGCTGTAACTCGCCATAAGCGGTTGATTCGACAACGTGCCTTCGAATTCAACCCACTCGTGATTGTTGGCGAGTCGCTGCTTCAGCTTTCGATGATGGGCCTGCCATTGACCAACCAGGAAGTCGAAGTCGTGAAGACCGGGGACCGCGCTGTCTGTCTGATTCACCCCGGGGCCCGAATCCTGGTGCGATTGTGCGGCCAACTGTCCAGGCGCTGCCAGACACAGACTTAGCAGCGCGATCATGACGGACCGGTGATGAATACTCACGATGCCCCCTTTTGAACTTCGGCGGTAGCCAATTCTCAACAATGCTTGAACTCCATTAATCGTTTCTCATGGCTCAACCAAGTCGAGCTCCGGTTCGCCAAGATCGAACGCGAAATCACCGCCGGCCGCATCTTCACCTCCGCTCGAACCTGATTCGCAAGCCCCGAAAGTTACATCAACGCCTACGCTGCCAACGCTTGCCCATCCAGTGGAAATAATCTGACCCACGCCGTCGCCTACGTACTAACGAACTCTCTGCGACAGCCCACTAGTGCGACTGCAAAGAACGTCGCGGCTTCTGAAAGGTCAACTGCCGTCCCCCCTCTCGTTCTCGTAGGGCTTGCACTAGCTTTTTTTTCGCATGGACGGAGTAAAGGTGATTCCGACCAATAATCCTTCCGGTGAGATGAAGCGACTGACCGTTTGGCCCCACGGCTCTTTCGTGTTCTTGACGAGCATTCGATATCCCCGCGCTTCAAGGTCGGCCGTCGCGTTCTCGACGTTGTCCACATCAAACTCAAGCCAGGCTTGTGGTACGGGAATATTGTCGGGCCAGGTGTCTTTGCCAAAACATGACTCAGCGGCCTGAGACAACGGCCAGAGTGCAAAACTTTTTGCGCCGTTGAGCGCCTCTGTATGTAGATACTCGCCACTCTCTTCTTTGAAGCGAATCCCGAGGCTCTCGCTATACAGCTTTCGACTTTCGGCCGTGTCCCGAATGATCGGACCAAACCCTAAGATGAACAAAACCTTTATTTTTCGAGCGCTCTGCATAGCTTCTCCACCTTTGAACAGTTTTAAGCACGCACCATCGCGGCTGCGCTGGTGAAACTACTGGTGCCCAACAGGCTGCGAAAACGGCTCAGCGGATCTCCTCGAAGATGTTAGTGCCACTGCCACCACGAGTGGCCCAGGTAAAGTGCTCGAGCACACGGAGTCCAGCTTGCTCCCAGCACTGCACCTCGCAGATCGAGCGGCCTCCGTGAATCTGACCCGAGTCCTCCACTTGTGTGTAGCGGAACGTAAGTTCCGATCCGCAGAGCGTGCCGACCAAGCATCCACGCCTGATGGAGCCGCCACTGTATCGAGCAAAAACTCTCGACTCTTTTTGGGTGAAATATAGACGCGTCTCAGCGTCGACGACTCCACGGTCGTCTGTCGAGCTCACGTACATCACCGCCCCATCGAGGTTGATTGCTCTCATATGCATCTCGATTCGGTACTCCAAAGCCGCCATGGCCCGTAACGGGCGTTGGGGGCAACGACTTAAGCGTCCGCCCTAAGCTTCTTCGGGCAGCCTAGGCCGCCGAATGCGCCACTCACCTGCGTTCAACAAGTGCGTACGTGTTGCCATATAAATCCTCAAATGCAGCCTCGATGCCGTAAGGCTTTTCGGATGGTGTCTGACTGAACCTCACGCCACGGCTCTTGAGTGTCCGATACGTGCCTTGGCAGTCATGGGTTTCCAGAACGCACGGAGCATTCTTACCCACCAAGTCCGTAAACCACGAGGCCAGCACAAACTCCACTTCCTTTTGTTGCTTCGGCGCGACCGTCAGCCAGCGCATTCCCGGCGCGGAGACATCAGCTCGTTTCTCAAAGTCGAGTTTCTCCGTAAACCATTGCAGAGCCTCGTCCTGATCTCTGACTGCGATGGTGAGTGTTGCGACTTTATCAATTCCTGGCATATTGTCCTCCTAAGGATACCGTTCGTTGATCCGGATCGCTGGTCGCATTCGGACCAGGATTTGCGTTGGCCGATTCGCGCTTCGCGATTCCATGAAGCGCCGGCCCTGTTAAGCAAAGAGTCTTGCGATCACTTACCTCTGCTCCAGCGCTCTCAAAGAATTCGAGCGCAGATTGGTTCCAATCCAGAACGTTGAATATGATCCCGCAATACCCGAGTTCCACAACCCTGGCAGCGATACGCTGCAGCAGGGCTCGGCCAACTCCCTTGCCCTGAAATCGGTCGCGCACGAACAGATCCTCTAGGAAGATGCCTGGGCCTTGAAACGACGAATAGCAATCGAAGAACAGCGCATAGCCTGCAACAGCGCCCTCAACTTCAGCGATGAGCGCGTGGAACTTGGGGGCATCCCCAAATCCGTCTTCGGTCAAGCGCTCTTCAGTCGCAAAAACGGGCAGCTGTTCGTGCTGTCCCATTTCAAGAATCATTTGCCGGAGCAGTCCTGCGTCTGTGCCATGGGCCTTGCGTACCCGGATCATAGGTCTCTCCTTTTTAACTACTTCTACTAGCTTCTTGCACAATTTAGGCTGGAAAGTGGTATAGAATCAAGATCCAGTTATGATAATTTATTGAGTACCAGTGTTGGTGATGCCAAAACGGATACAACGAAGCGAGATCATGGTGCCGCTGCAGCGAGAAATCAGCGTGCCCCTGCGCATCCAATTGCAGCGCGCCTTGCGCGAAGCGATTCAGAAGGGCCGACTCGCTCCCGGTTGCATGCTGCCTTCTACCCGAGTTTTTGCATCCGAACTCGGCTTATCTCGCGGAGTGGTTGTCGATGCCTACGAGCAGCTACTTGCCGAAGGATATTTGTGTTCACGTCGCGGCTCATCAACCTATGTTGCCGATCGGCCGCCGGCCAATCGCCTGCCCATCATCCGCGAAGCGGCTAGCGTGAGGCCACCCCTCTATGACCTTCGCCCCGGCAGGCCCGACCGCTCCTTGTTCCCGCATCGGCAATGGTTGTCCGCAATGCGTCGCGTTATGCAGGCGGCTTCAGAGACGGCGCTTGATTATCCAGACGCACGCGGCGCCTTGGCGGCACGTCTTGCACTCGCTGCGTATCTCAACCGCTCACGGGCCACGGCTGCGACTGCTGAGCGGATGATTTTGTGTACAGGCTTTGCGCAGGGCATGCGCTTGGTCTGCGAAATCTTGAAAGCACGTGGAGTGCGGAGAATTGCCGTCGAGGATCCGGGTCATGCGTACGAAAGCGCCGATGTTCGCGCTTCGGGCCTCGAAATGGTTCCGGTGCCGGTTGACGACAACGGCGTGTGTGTCGAAAATCTCACCCGGCTCAAGATCGGAGCGGCTTATGTCACGCCTGCCCATCAATACCCGACGGGCTCAGCGTTGTCGGCTGCACGCCGAACGGCGCTGTTGGCGTGGGCTGTTAAGAGAGATGCATTTGTCATTGAAGACGACTATGACGGGGAATACCGATACGACCGCGGGCCGATCGGTGCGCTGCAGGGTCTCAGTCCGGAACGCGTGATCTATATCGGCTCAGCCAGCAAGATACTAGCACCCGCGCTTCGAATCGGGTGGGTACTTTCCCCACAATCATTGATTCAGGATCTCGGCCAGGCAAAACTCGAGGCTGATCGGGGATCCTCCGTAATCGACCAGTTAGCTCTAGCGGAGTTCATCGAGTGTGGGGACCTTGACCGTCACCTTCGGCGGACACGACTGATCTATAGCCGCAGGCGAGCTCAGTTGGCGGCCGCCCTCTGTACTCATATGAGCGCGTATCTAGTCCGTGGCGTGGCAGCTGGCCTGCATCTGACACTGGAGCTTCCTAGGGGCGCGAATGAAAGTGCGATCGTCGCAGAAGCTGTTCGTCGCGGAATATATGTTCACGGACTGAGCGCCTATCGCTCGCAAGCGGAACTGGGCCAACCAGCACTATTGCTAGGATATTGTCGCCTGCCGGACAGAGAAATCCACGACAGCGCAAGAGCGCTGGCTGCCGTGGTAAGCAGCTTTGTGCGACCATTTTGCCGCTCGGGAATCGCATATCGGAGTGAAAAAACAAATCACGGCAATGTAGATCCGCAGCCGCCCCGATGACAATTCTGGAGTTGATGGTGATAAGCCGTTTACGTCGCTCGGAGGTGCCCGTCCCAAGGCCTCCGTGATCGAGAAGGACGGCCATCTCGCCATCGCGAAGTTTCCGCCCAAGGATGTCCTGTTCCAGAACAATCGACAACGCCAGTATCTCTGTCCGCACATCCTCGTGCAGCGCGTGAAATTCCGGTTCAAATTCATCGGCCATCTCGACGGTCCATTTGACGCTACCAATATGACATGGAATACATTATGGAGTCAGGTCCATATTCATGTTGGTCCGAGAAACGCACGACAGAGAGGCGTTGCGTGAAACCGGAAGCACCGGACCGTCCGTGCCGCCCGCCTCGGTACGCGAGTGAGTTATGACTGGCGCCGAGAAGGCTTTGAATTTTCGACCACAACCCTTCGGTTAACAGCCGAGTGAGTCAGCCGTGACGAACATTGCGCTTGACAGATAGTAATGTATATTGCATACAATCACCGAATCGGGGTGGTATGTGCAATCGTATTCTAGGTGCTGCGACCGCACTTCCCATGCAACTAGGTCCTCTACTTTGAGCCGGGACTTTTTTCCTTGCAGCCCGCAGATACCCAGCAAAGATCTTCGACTCCGGGATTCTCAGATTATTTTCAGGAGGGAGTTATGAGACGGACAGCGTGGCTGTGTTTCGGCGTGTTACTTATTCTTGTCGGAGCGCGGATGGTTTGCGCCCAGACCAACCCGACAGGAACATTGACGGGCACCGTCACGGATACGAGTAATGCGGTGATCCCGAGCGCAGCAGTTGATGTAGTGGAAACGACGACCGCGACGAAGTTTCACACCACGTCTGGCGGGGACGGCCACTTTGTAATTGGCAACCTTGCTCCCGGAAGCTACACGGTCACCGTGACCGCGCATGGCTTTCAAACTGGGGAGTACAAATCCGTGCAAATTGTCGTAGGCCAAATTTACGATTTGAAAATTGTTTTGCGCGTAGGGCAAGTCACTTCGACAGTGACGGTCGAAGCTGGCGCGCAGGTCCTTCAAGCCACGCAGACCGCCATCGGCACGACGATTGCGGGGCCAATCATCACGCACATGCCATCAGATTCGAATACCGCGCTGTACGGCGCGACGATGATGAGCCCGGCAATTCAAACCATCGGCGGACCGCGTCAGAGCAGCGCCGAGGGACTTCCCGGAGGCGCGGTGAACATTACGTTTGACGGCATCGGAGCGCAATGGCAGCCGGGCAAGTCCGGCGACCCGCTATTCACGATGATTTATACATCGATTGACGACGTTTCCGAGGTAAACATATCCACAGCGGCGGCCAGTTCCAATGACACGGGCGAGGGCACGGTGCAGATCAATATGGTCAGCCAGCGGGGCACGAATCAATGGCACGGCGGCGTATGGGAATACTTCCGCAACGACTGGCTGAACTCGAACTACTATTTCAACAACCTGGCCGGTTCGCCGCGCCAGAAGATGCGTTACAACCAGTACGGGGCCAAATTGGGTGGGCCGATTTGGAAAAACAAGATTTTCTTCTTTGCTGATATGGACTGGTTGGACCGGCCGCAATCGAGCGCGCAGACTCGCAACCTGCTTAACTCAGCAGCCGCGCAGGGGAATTACACCTATGCGGTATCGTCGATACCCTCGTCGCTTCCGGCATGGGTGACGTGCAACTCCGGCAATTCCACATGCACCGCGAACCTTTTGCAGATGGGCGGCAGCTTCGGCGGACCGAGCCAGATTGACAAGGTCGTTGGACCAGCGATTTCGGCGGCTGAATCTTCCGTGACGGGACCAGGTGTGCATTCCCTACCAGCGCCGTCGCTCAACCAGCAAACGATCACGTTCAATAGCCCCGGCACTTACGCGCAGAAGATGCCGGACCTTCGTTTCGATTGGAACATCACGGCGAACCATTCGCTGGAGGCAGACTACCACCTCACAAAATTCGTGCTAGGCACGGACATTCTCAATGGGCGCGGAATCAGTTACCCGGTGGCGCCTTTCAATACCAACCAAGGCGGCTATGTTGCCGATCGGCAGATTTTTGCGTGGGCGTGGCGGTGGAATCTAAGTCCTATGCAGAGCAACGAGCTACGTTTCGGCTTTCAAATATCGCCAGAAGCGTTTGCATCCAACATCAACCCGGGCGTGTATCCGACGATGACCACAAATTTAGGGTCCGTGCGGATTCAACCGAACTTCGGAAGCAGCCTGATGGACGACCCATGGCTTGTGGGTACGTCGCCTACGCAGGACAATCCGGGTGTTGGGCAGCTATCGGATAATTTTGTTTGGGCCAAGGGCAACCACAATATGGCGTTTGGGTTCACGCTGACGCGCGACGTTTACCACGATCGAAATTTCGCGGCTCAGTACGCCCAGGTTTATCTCGGCATGGATCCTAACGATCCGATGAGCGCGAACTTTAACAGCACCAATCTCCCCGGCGCGGCTGCGTCCGACCAGTCGGCTGCGGCACAGCTCTACGGTGAGCTGGTGGGAGATATCGTCAACGGAGGAGGTGGCGTGGCGTACAACGGGTCAGTCAACCTTGACCCGAGCAAGCGTCAATACGTCACGGGGATTCCCCTGAGTGACCACTACCACCAGACGGACTTTGGCGTATACGCGAACGATAGCTGGCGATTCCGACCGAACCTGACTTTCAATTACGGTTTGCGCTGGGAATACGAAGGCGTGCCAGTGGATGATCTGAACGAGTATTTCACATTACAGCAGGGTTACGCCGGGCTTTTCGGAATCTCGGGGCAAGGGAATCTGTTCAAGCCCGGGACGCTCGCAGGTTCCGCGCCGGTCTACGTCCTCGACAGCGGCAAGCCGTGGTACAACAACTGGTACAAGGGGTTTGCGCCGAGCCTAGGAGTGGCCTGGCAGCCGGAATTCGGCAATTCCGTGTTGCATCGCGCGTTCGGGTCGCGTGGGGAGACGGTTCTTCGCGCAGGATACTCGATTGCGTATTCTCGCGAAGGGCTTTTCAACTGGGTCGGACCTTCGAACCCGGGATACACAGGGCAGCAATTCACAACAGCTGTAAACCCGAGCTCCGTCGGTCCGGGCGAATTTGGGGCAGGAACGGTTCAGTTGCAGGCTTTGAGCCTTTCATCGCTGGCCCAAAACCCAAGCTCGTTTCAGAGCACGTTTCCGATCAGCCCGACAGCGGGCAATTCCGTCAACGTTACGGACCCGCATTTGCACATGCCATACGTCGAGTCCTGGTCGGCGGGAATACAGCGGGAGTTGACGCGGAATATGGCCGTCGAGATCCGTTACGTTGGGAATCACGGAGTTGGGTTGTGGGAAAACCTGAACCTCAACGAGGTGAACATTTTCGAAAATGGGTTTCTGACTGAATTCAACAACGCCGCAAACAATCAAAACATCTGCCTCGCGAATCAATCGGCGTGCGCGGCGGCCGCTGGAACCACACTGACTGCGGGCCAGCAATTCCTGGATTTCGCGAACCTGGGGCTTACCGGACAAGTGCCAGTACCGATTCTGACCGCAGCATTCACCGGCTCGCAGACTGGCTCACAACAAGACCCCAACTTCAGCAGCGGTTTGTTTACGAATCCCGTGCAAAACGGACAGGCGGGCTCGATGGCCAATACGTTGACCGGGCTGTCCTTTCTGCAAAATCTACAAGCAGGCGGGTATCCGAGGAATTTTTTCCAGGTAAATCCTGACGCTACGGGTGGTGCGTTCCTGCTTCGAAACGGGTTTCAGTCCACATACAACGCATTGGTCGTCGATTTCCGCCGCCGACCGTCGCACGGCCTGGAGTTCGACGCTAATTACACATTTTCCAAAGGCTTGACGGACGACTGGCAGAGGAACGGAGGCAATGCCGCTGAAGCTTTCGCTACTCTGCGCGACCCCGGGCTTATGAAGGGGCCCTCTCCGTACGACCTGCGTCACGCGTTCAAGTTTTTTAGCGTCTATGATCTTCCCTTCGGGCCTGGCCACCGGCTGTCGACGAACAATTCCTTCGTCAACCGCATCATCGGAGGTTGGGTGTTTAATGCCGTGAATCGTTGGCAGACAGGTCGGCCAGCGATCATTTTTGGCGGCTTGGGTGGGACGGTTAATCAGTACGACGGCGGCATGATTCTGAATGGCATGAGCTGGAATCAACTCCAGGGCCAGCTTGGCGTTTATAAGACGCCCGGCTCCTCCGGAAATCCCGGCGGAGTGTTTTATTTCCCCCAGAAGCTGCTCACCGGGGGCGGGGCGATCCCTGGAGCAAACCCGGCGATTCTGCAGGCGTGCAACACGCCTGGCAAGTTCTGTCAGCGAGGCTTCCTGTATGGGCCGGGATTCTTCCGCGCGGATTGGTCGATCCAGAAGAACACGAAGATCACGGAACGGGTGAGTTCGGAGTTCCGCGTCGAATTTCTGAACGCATTTAACAACGCAAACTTCCTGTGGGGCGACGCCTACAATTCGTCCGGCTTCTCGGCTGGGGCAAGTTTCTTTAGCACTGTGTCCGCGAACTTGCAGAATCCTGGATTTGGGCAAATTTTCACGGCCTACCAGGATCCGGACTCAACCGACGATCTGGGAGGGCGCATCATTCAGCTTGTCGCGAGAATTAATTTCTAGAGTTCAACCCCGGCCCCACTGGAAAACGCCGTAGAGGTGCTTTGAGGGCTCTCTACGATGTTTTTCCGGTGATTGCTTTGTGGTATGTTCGCGCCGCTCTTATTTAGCGACTGCGACGGTTGTGTGATTGCGAATTTTTCTTGGAGCGAACAGATTGAACAGCGAGAGAGATACGGTAACGCGAAGATCAAAGGATGTGTCACGCAGGGAATTTGGAAGGCGTGTCGCAATTACTGTAGCGTGCGGCGCGCTGGCTGCGACTAACTTGCGTGTGCGCGCGGATGGGCTTGGGAGCGTCTCTCCAATGGACAGCGTGTTGCAGACGCAAGGCGAGCCTGAACTCTCCGGGCAAGCACAAGCGGAAGTGGAGGCCAAGCTGCAGCACATTTTCGCGAAATACGGAGACCGCTTGTCGGATGATCAGAAGAAGCTGATGCGTCGAACGGTCACATCTCATGTCAGGATGCTCGAGGCCATCCGGCCTATTCCCGTGGCAAACGGCGACGCGCCGGCAACGGTGCTTGAACTCGTGCCCTTGCCACGTCGGTCGCAAAAGAAAACCCCCCGCGTCAAAAAATCCCTAGGCGAGAAAGAATAAGCGTGCTCGGAGAAAACGTTCTCTATCTTCCGATTCGGGAATTGGGCGCGCACATTCGTACGCGCAAGATCTCGCCCGTGGAACTTACAGAGAGTTACCTCGACCGGAGCAAGCGGCTTGGCCCCAAGTTAAATGCCTATGTAACGGTGACTGAAGATTTGGCGCTGCAGCAAGCTCGCATGGCAGAAAAGGAAATTGCCGCGGGGCATTATCGGGGACCGCTTCACGGGATTCCCTATGCTGCCAAAGACCTGCTTGCTGTGAAAGGATACCCGACGACTTGGGGGGCGCGTCCGTATGCGGAACAACACTTCGATTACGACGCGACGGTGATTGAAAGATTGAACGACGCCGGAGCGATCCTGATCGGCAAGGCAGCGATGATCGAATTGGCCGGCGGGCTGGGTTATGAGAACGCCAACGCGTCGCTGACCGGCCCCTGCAAGAATCCTTGGAATACCGACTACTGGACTTGCGGCTCTTCAAGCGGCTCGGGCGCCATAGTTGCCGCGGGGCTCGCGAATTTCGCGCTGGGATCCGACACACGCGGCTCGATCATCTGCCCCTCCACTCTCTGCGGTATTTCCGGCATGCGGCCAAGCTTTGGCCGGGTGAGCCGCTACGGGGTAATGGCGATTGCGTGGTCGATGGACAAGATCGGGCCCATGGCGCGGACTGCCGATTGCTGCGGCCTGATACTTTCCGTGATCGCCGGGCATGATCGCAAGGATCATGACTCTTTGCCGGCGGCGTTCTCGTCGTTCCGCTATCGGAAGAAGGAACCGCCTTCTCGCCCGCTACGCATTGGACGTCTGACGAATGTTTTTCCCAATGCAGATGCGTCGCTGCATTCAGCCGTAGACGACGCATTGAAGGTCCTGGAGAAGGCCGGCGCGAAAGTTTCCGATGTTCAGTTGCCGGAAGGTCCGTTTGAAGAAGCGGCGGAACTGGTCATCTTGATTGAGGCCGCGTCCGCGTTTTCAGAATTAGTGCGGTCAGGCCGGTGCGCCGAGCTCGAAGATCCCCTGGGAAAAATCAATGGTTACGCGAGCCTTGAATTTTCAGCGCCTGACTTCCTTCAAATCGAACGGGTTCGCGTATTTTTGCAGAAGAAGATCGACGCGCTTTTCGATCAATTCGACGTGCTCGCCGCGCCGGGTGAAGATACGGCAGCGATTCCGTTGAAGACGCCGCCAGGCCACGCAGAGCGCCGTCCGCGGAATCGCCAGAAAGGCAACAGCATGCAGCCGGATGCAATCTCGAGCCTTTGCGGTTTGCCTGCCGTAACGGTCCCGTGCGCGTTCAACAAGGACAATTTTCCGCTCGGTATTCAATTCATGGCGCGCGCACTCAACGACGACCAAGTCATCGCGGCGGCGCGGCTCTTTCAAAAACACACGGATTGGCACACCAAACATCCCTCAGTTGCCTAGGCCTCTCAGTTTGTCGACGCTTTTGTTCGCAATCTTCCCGTGACAAAGAGCTTGCGATGGCCGACACGACAGCCTAGCCTCCACGCGCCCGCGCGGGGCGCGACACGAAAAGGTGTCGAATCATCCCTTGTTGCAATGTACGGTAGATTACCGTACAATTGCAATTGTGAGGATACTATGCCTTTCGTGCTAAAGAGACAGCGCAGGGAGATCAGGAAGATCGAGCGAGTCGAAGCTCGACTCAATCCGGAGCAAAAGCGCCGCATCGAATATGCGGCGAGTCTCAAAGGCAGTTCAATTTCCGATTTTATGGTTTCTAGTGCTGACGATGCTGCTGTACGCGCTATCGAACAGCATGAAGTATGGACCCTAACCGACCGGGATCGTGAGGCGTTTGTGAAGGCGTTACTGCATCCGCCAGCCCCGAGCCCGCGAATGAAGGCTGCCGCTCGGCGTTACAGAAGCCGAGTGAGTGCTTCGTGAATCGACAGCAGGACGCAGTTCAATATCGAATCGAGCCACTCGCGGACAAGCATAATCGAGTGGCTTTTTCTTGTGGAGTGGAAGCGCTAGACCGATATTTGCAAAGACAAGCTGGCCAAGATGTCACCAAGCATGTAGCCGCTGCCTTTGTCATCACACCGGATCGAGAGACTATCGCCGGTTTCTATACGCTGTCAGCCCACGTCCTAAACCTTGGTGATCTCCCTGATAACGTCGCGAAAAAACTTCCTCGCTACCCCAACGTTCCCGCAACTCTGCTCGGCAGACTTGCGGTTAGCACAGACTTCCGCGGCCGGGGCATCGGCGAACTATTGCTGCTGGATGCATTCAAGCGCGTGTTGGCGAATACTCAGGAGGTAGGGTCAGCCGTCGTGGTTGTCGACGCAAAGGATGAACGGGCACGAGAGTTCTATTTGCGTCACGATTTTATCCCCCTGCCCTCGCAGCCAAACCGTTTTTTTTATACCGTCAAAACGATTGAGAAACTCTTTGCATCAAAGCAGGGGCGCAAAAGAGACTAACCTCGCCGGGCTTTCATGTTCCGAGACAAGGAGACGGGAGATACCCAGAAAAACACTTTGAGAAAGCAGAGCAGCGGCTCAAAGCCGTGAAGGCGCGTTTGGCCGAGGAGAAGAAACGTGAGAAGCGCAGCTAACAAACCTACGCATGTGACGCAGGGGAGCGTGCTCGATGACCTCGGCTTTTCGCCGGAGCTCGCAACGGCGCTGAAGTTCAAGGCCGAGCTGTATCAGGCAATCCTGAAGTACTCGGAGAAGTA